>NZ_ASZT02000073.1:0-25438 GCF_001006065.1 Sphingobacterium sp. IITKGP-BTPF85 | reverse complement strand
GGAGAGTAGGTCGATGCCTTTTTTTATACAAAGCCTCTAGAATTATATTCTAGAGGCTTTTTGCTGTATAATGCTTTTTTATAGATCTGTAATTGTACAATTGGAATTTATGATGGTATTATTTATTCTGTTATTATCATAACAATATTACGAAGTTCTACTTATTTAGTCGTTAAATTTTTATAAACTTGAATATTGAAATGTATTTTACGCATTTCTATATGCTATACTGGATTATGAAAATTAAATATATTGTCATTGCGCTACTAATTCTTGTATTTGGATACTTGATCTGGCAAAGAATAACGACAAATAAAGAGAAGAATGAAGTTCCGACAGCCGGAAAAGGAAAAGCGGGTACCATGTCTGTATATGGTGCTGTTATTTTTGCTGAATCGTTCGCTGATAACCTTAATCTGACAGGTACCATTGAACCAGATGAACAAGTGGAAATTCGTTCTGAGGTTTCTGGATTAATAGATCAATTAAATTTTTCTGAAGGAAGTCGCGTAAACAAAGGTGCTATACTTGTGAAAATCGTTGCCTCAGATTTATTAGCACAATTAGAGCAAGCTAAAACAAGAACGCAATTGACTTCGGAAAATGAACGAAGAGCAAAACTGCTACTGGAGAAAGAGGCGATTAGTCAAGAGGAGTATGATATTGCAAGTGCTGATTATAGAACGGCGAAATCGCAAATCGCATATATCGAAGCACAATTATCTAAAACATATATACGGGCACCATTTTCTGGAATAATTGGTTTGCGATCTGTATCTAAAGGCGCATATATCACTCCTACTACCCCTATTGCGAAACTTGTAAAGTCAGATCGTGTTAAATTATCATTTGCGATCCCAGAGAAGTATGTAAACAGAGTGTCGGTGGGTAAAAAGATTTCATTTACAATTCCTGAATCTAAGGAGGTTTTTGCAGCAGAAATTTTTGCTATTGATCCTGCTGTTGATTTGACAACTCGAACTTTACTAATAAAAGCTCGTGCTGATAATTCAAATAATAAATTTGTTCCTGGTGTCTTTGTGAATGTGATCTTACCACTGGAGAGCATTGATGATGCTTTAATGGTTCCTTCCGAAGCACTAATTCCTATACAGAATGGAAAGAAAGTATTTGTTGTAAAAGAGGGGAAAGCAAGAGAGGTGATTGTAGAAACAGGAGGAAGAAATAAGGATAAGGTGAATGTATTGTCTGGTTTAATAAACGGTGATACTGTTTTGACTACAGGAGTAATGTCGCTGAAGAATGATGTTAAAGTGAAGGTTACATTACGTTAATCGTGTTATATGAGTTTATCTACAACAAGTATTAAACGCCCAGTATTAACTATTGTACTGAATTTGATGTTGATCTTATTTGGTATCATTGGTTATTCCTACTTGGGTGTACGAGAATTCCCTTCTATTGACCCGGCTCAAATATCGGTTAGGACAAGTTACGCTGGTGCTAATGCCGATATTATCGAGTCTCAGATTACGGAACCTTTGGAAAAGGCTATTAATTCCATCGATGGGATCCGAAATATTTCCTCATCGAGTAATCAAGGTACTAGTAATATAACGGTGGAATTTAATCTAGGTAAAAACCTAGAGGAAGCGGCAAATGATGTGCGCGATAAGGTGTCACAGGCTGTTCGAAGTCTACCTCAGGATATTGATGCAGCACCTGTGGTATCAAAAGCTGATGCAGACTCTGAACCTATTATTACCATGACAGTGCAAAGTTCTGAAAAGAATATTTTGGAATTGTCTGATTATGCTGAAAATACGATTTCACAACGTCTTCAGACAATTCCAGGAGTTAGTTCGGTACAAATTTGGGGGCAGAAGAAATATGCTATGCGACTTTGGCTAGATCCAGTCAAATTGAATTCTTATGGTGTTACTGTTCTGGATGTGCGATCTGCTTTAAACCTACAGAATGTTGAATTACCTTCTGGTAAATTAACGGGTTCTAACACGGAGCTGACAGTAAAGACCATCGGTAACTTGGCTTCGGAAGAGGAGTTTAATAATATTATTATTAAATCGACAGGAAATAGTATTATCCGTCTGAGTGATGTTGGGAAGGCTGCGCTAGAGGCTGAAAATTTCGAAACTAAAATGTCTGACTCAGGATTACCCATGTTGAGTATGGCTGTGATCCCACAGCCCGGCACGAATTATCTGGAAATTGCAAAAAGTTTCCACAAGGAATTTGATCAGTTGAAAAAGGACCTCCCTGATGATATTGTCATGAAAATAGCGCTTGATAATACGCTTTTTGTTAAGCGTGCCGTTCTAGAAGTCGCGGAAACATTATTGATTTCTGTTGTACTGGTGGTCCTCATCATTTTCTTATTCTTTCGGGATTGGTCGATTGCATTTCGACCTTTAATTGATATACCTGTTTCATTAATTGCTACATTTTTTGTGATGTATCTCTGTGGGTTCTCGATTAATGTGTTAACGTTATTAGCGATTGTTCTTGCCACAGGACTTGTTGTTGATGATGGTATCGTCGTCACAGAAAATATATTTAAGAAAGTGGAAGAAGGTATGTCTCCTATTCAGGCGGCTATTAAAGGTTCTAATGAAATTTTCTTTGCTGTTATATCGATTTCTATTACACTTGCTGCTGTATTCTTACCTGTGGTTTTTTTAGAGGGATTCGTAGGGAGGCTTTTAGGGAGTTCGGAATCGTTATTGGAGCTGCTGTACTTATCTCAGCATTTGTCTCCTTAACATTGACTCCGATGTTGAATGCTTATTTAATGAAGGGCGGAGAACAGAAGAAAACCAAATTTTATGATCGGACAGAACCTTATTTTGTGGCGCTAACAGATGGATATGCAAGTTCTCTGATAAAATTTCTGAAAAAGAAATGGATCAGTTATCCAATTGTTTTAGCTTGTTTTGGTCTTATTTATCTTTTCTTTAGCTTATTACCAAAGGAAACGGCACCCTATGACGATAGAAGCTATCTGACAGTGCGAGTCACTGCTCCTGAGGGTGTATCTTATGATTATATGGATCGTTTTATGACTGAATTAACAACTCTTGTCAATGATTCAGTTCCTGAAAAAGATGTCAGTTTGGTGATTACTTCTCCCGGATTTGGGTCAGCCGCGGCTAATAGTGGTATGATTCGTCTTGGTCTTGTACAGCAGGAGGACCGAGAGCGTACGCAGGCGGAAATAGCACGTGATTTGTCCCGTTTGACGCGATCTTCTTCTGAAGCTAAGGTTTCAGTTATGGAACAACCGACTATCTCTGTGAATAGAAGAGGAGGGCTACCTGTTCAATATATTATACAGGCTCCTAATTTTCAGAAGTTGGAAGAGAAAATACCTGAATTTATGGACGCGGTGAATGATGATCCAACTTTTTCAATCTCTGATGTTAATTTGAAATTCAATAAACCTGAGCTTTATGTCAATATTGACCGTGAAAAGGCCCTAAGTTTAGGTGTTTCTATATTAGATGTTGCTCAAACATTACAAATGTCTCTTTCTGGACAGCGATTTGGGTATTTTATGATGAATGGGCGTCAGTACCAAGTTATTGGTCAGTTTGATAAAAAAGATACGAGTACGCCACTCGACCTTGCCTCGATCTTTGTTAAGAACAAGGATGGACAATTGATTCAGTTGGATAATATTGTAAAGATTGAGGAACGGAGCAGTCCTCCTCAGCTCTATCATAATAATCGCTACATGTCTGCTACTGTTTCTGCTGGTTTAGCCCCAGGAAAGAGTTTAGGAGAAGGAATAGAAGCAATGGACCGGATTAAAGCCAAGGTACTGGATGAGACTTTTACGACAGATTTAGGTGGTGAGTCGAGAGATTTTAAAGAGAGTGGATCCAATACAATGTTTGCCTTTGGTTTGGCTTTACTTTTAATTTATTTGATTTTAGCAGCGCAATTCGAAAGTTTTATTGACCCTTTCGTCATTATTATTACAGTACCACTAGCCGTTGCAGGAGCATTATTTTCACTTTGGTTATTTGGTCAGTCTTGGAATATATTTAGTCAGATTGGAACGATTATGTTGATTGGGCTGGTAACGAAAAATGGTATTCTAATTGTAGAATTTGCCAATCAGTTAAGAGAAGAGGGGAAATCTAAATATGATGCAATTGTTGAGGCTTCTGCTGGACGATTACGCCCGATTTTAATGACGTCTCTAGCAATCGCGCTTGGAGCCTTGCCGATTGCCTTGTCATTGGGAGCAGCCTCTACAAGTCGTATAGGAATGGGTGTTGTTATCGTAGGAGGAACTACGTTTTCGCTCGTATTGACTTTATTTGTGATTCCTGCAATCTATTTACTGTGGTCTAGAATAAAGAAACACAATCCTGAACTGACGAATATTGAAGATTAATATGAATAAGATTTTTTATCTACTAGCCTTGCTTTTTATTCCTGTAGGCAGTGCTTTCTCACAAAATGTACTTACTGCTCACGATGCAGTTGCTATAGCTATGGAAAATAATTTTGATGTATTGCTGACAAAGAAGGATGTGATCATCGCTAAGGAAAATGCAACATATGGGAATGCTGGAATCTTACCAAGTCTTACTGCAAATTTTAGCCAGAGCAACAGTAATCAGAATTCCAAGCAAACACAAAGTACAGGTGAGGTGAGAGAGTTGGAAAACGCAAAAAATAACAGCATGAATTATGGTGTTAGTTTAGGCTGGACCATTTTTGATGGCTTTGGTATGTTTGCGCGGTACGAGAAATTGAATCAACTGAAAGCAAGGGGTGACCTCGAGTTGAAATCGATCATTTTAACAACTGTTGGCGATGTGCTGAATATGTATTATACAATTGTTCTGGAAGAGAATCTTTTGCACACCATAGATTCTTCAATAGTTATTTCCACTGATCGTTTAAAAACGGCAGAAAATCGTTTTCAAATTGGAAAAGCTTCTAAATTGGAAGTTCTCAATGTACAGGTGAACTTAAATGCGGACCAATCCTTGCGATTAAAAAAATTGGAAACTATTGCCAATTTGAAAACGGAGTTAAATAGATTGATGGCTCGGGATTTAACGATAGATTTTGAGGTTCAATATGAGTTTCAATTCAATGAGAATTTGGAAATTAATGCTTTATTAGAACAGGCTACTAATCAAAACATCGAGCTTCAATTAATCAAATTGGATAAACGTTTGGCCGAGCTGGAGCAAAAGGATGTCCGCTCGAAACGCTTACCTGTTGTCCGTCTTAATTCTGGCTATAACTTTTCGTCATCAGAATCTAGTTTGGGATTTGTTTCTCAATCTAATGCAAGAGGTTTGACTTATGGTGTAACGGCATCGATGAATATTTTCGATGGTTTTAATCAACGGAGGAGTGAGCGAGTGGCTAAACAAATGGTGGAAAAAGCCTCGATTCAAATTGAGAGATCCAAAGAACTCATTAATGCCACTATTTTGAAAGCATATCAAAGCTATGTGACAAATATCAGCTTAGCTAAACTGGAAGAGCGAAATGAAAAAATCGCAAAGCAAAATTTAAATATAACTTTAGACAAGTATAAGATAGGTACGATAAGTGCAGTTGAATTTAGAGATGCTCAAGAAAACTATGTAAATGCTATGAGCAGGCTTAAAGAGGCTAGCTATCAGGCTAAGCTGTCTGAGATAGGTTTAAAAGAATTAGTCGGTAACTTGGACCTCTAACTCTTTTATAAATAAGCTAAGAGCCTTAAAAGGGCTCTTAACGTCCATCTTCTGTATAGAAGTCTAATAAAGAGCTCATGTATGGATCATCCCATCCATCAACAATATCATCATAAGCTTCATCAGGTATATTGACGTGGTTTATCTCGACTGAAGTTCCTTTTTTGTGTTCATGTAGTTTGATAGTAACAATGGAATCAGCCTCTTCTTCTCCAAAATACCATTGCTGAACAATCGTTTTATTGGGAACCAAATCGATAAATTTTCCTGTGATAGCACCATCCCACATCGAGAACTCACCACCGATAACAGGATCGATTTCTACTAAATCACCTGTCCAAAGACGTATGGTAATGTCCGTCGTCAGTGCTAGGTATATTTCTTCTGGCTCTGCAGGTATTATATAATATTTTTTGAAATCTTTCATAGCACAAAAATACGTTAATTATGAAAGAGTGCCTTCATCTATTTTAATCTTTTCTTGAATGAAAAAGGCTCTTGGAAAATATTTAGAAAACTGTTATTTGTTTTATGATGGGGTGATCTAACAGGGAACAGCTTGGTAAGAGCTCGTGCAATATCTGATCAGTTTTAATTATGATGGAATAGTATCTTGTTCGGCTTTTGAGGAGAAGCTATAGTTAATAGTACTATTTTTGAGTTAAAATAGGGTGTTGTACGATCAGTTGACAAATATCTTTTGCAACATCTTCTTTTGATTTTAATGTAAATTCTTGAATATGCTGAAAACGGTCAATTACAGTTACTTTATTGGTATCTGTTGCAAAACCTGCTCCTTTATCCTGCATTGAATTTAAGACAATGAAATCCAGGTTTTTACGCATTAATTTATCTTTTGCATGCTCAACTTCGTTATTTGTTTCTAAAGCAAAGCCGATTAAGAGCTGTTTTTCTGTTTTCTTAGTTCCGATAGATGCTAGAATATCTGTCGTTTTCTTGAGTGCAATGGAGAATTGATCTTCTTTCTTTTTTATTTTCTGCGAAGCAACTTCGATCGGAGTATAATCCGCAACAGCAGCACTCATAACAATAATGTCTGATTGTGAAAAATGTTGTACGACAGCTTCAAGCATTTCATGTGCAGAAGTAACTTGAATACGATCTACGTTTTGCGGGGCGTCTAAAGCGGTAGGTCCACTGATTAAGGTTACCTTAGCACCAAGAGCTACAAGCTGTTTTGCTAAAGCATATCCCATTTTTCCACTAGAATGATTCCCAATAAATCGTACAGGGTCTATCGCTTCATATGTAGGTCCAGCAGTGACTAATGCATTCCTTCCGCTTAAAGGGAGTTGAGGAGAAAAGCTTTGCGTAATAAAATCTAAAATTTCTTCAGGTTCTGCAAGTCTTCCTTCTCCAATTAAGCCGCTAGCTAGTTCTCCATTACCGGGATGAATTATTCTGTTTCCATAGGATTGGAGTAAGCGGATATTGTTTTGAGTCGAGGGATGTTTCCACATGTCTAGATCCATCGCAGGAGCTATAAACACAGTACATTTTGCAGATAGGTAGACCGCAGTTAATAAGCTATCACAGATTCCATTTGCGAGTTTTCCAATAGTATTGGCAGTTGCTGGTGCAACCAGTATCAGATCAGATTGTAATCCGATATGGACATGATTATTCCATTCCCCTGTTTTAGGATCGAAATAATCGATTAAAACGGGGTTATTTGAAAGGGTTGACAACGTGAGTGGCGTAATAAATTCAGCCGCTTCTTTTGTCATAATGATCTGAACATTCGCTTTTTCTTTAACTAGCAGTCTAGTCAAATGTGCAATTTTGTATGCGGCAATACTACCGCATACAGCAATCACAATATTTTTTTTAGCTAAGCTCATATCAACTGAGATAAAGCAAATTATTCTTGCTCTTTAGAGGGATTTCTGAAATAAACCTTATCGTGTAAGAATTCATCAATCGCAATAAGTGTAGCTTTTGGCATACGCTCATAGTGTTTTGAGATTTCAATTTGCTCACGGTTTTCGAATACCTCTTCTAAGTTATCATTGTTAGTAGCAAATTCTGCAAGTTTGCTATTCAACTCCTCTTTGATGTCAACAGAAATTTGATTAGCACGTTTGCTGATCACTACGATTGACTCATAAATATTGTCGGTAACGGTGTCTAATTGTCTTAAATCACGAGTTACAGTTGAAGTTGCTACAGTGCTGTTATTTTTTTGACTCATTTTTTTGGGTATTATCTTTATTATCTTTATTTTCTTTAGCGGCTATTGCTGCTTTTCTTTCTTTTTCTTGTTCGGCTATGGCTTTATTAACAGTTGCCATGTAGGTCGCCGCAGTTTTCATTTTTTTCTCGGCGCTATCACGAAGAGATTCAACTTCCTTCATATATTTGCTATTCGGGAATGACATTGCAAAAGAGCGATAATAGTCAATAACTTCAGAAAAGCGATCTGCTTGCTTGACAGGACTACTCTGAGTTGCAAGTTTATACTGAGACTTAACCGTAAGGTACTCAATTTCTTCTGCATACTTGGTATCAGGATAGGCTTTCAATACATTTTGCAATGCAATCACAGCAGCTCTATAGTCATCGTTTAATCCCATGTCATAGAGCAACCTAGCATTTGAAAATGCTTTAAGCTCTAATTTATCACGCAGCTTTTGAATTAATTCACCAGCTTCTTTTGCCCTTTCAGATTCAGGATACAAATTGACAAATAACTGTAGTGCATCGATTGCTTTCCTTGTATTCTCTTGGTCAAGACTTGACTTTGGAGAATCTAGATAATAACAATATGCGGACATAAAACGACATTCTTCGGCTCTAGGACTATTGGGATAAACATCTGCGAAATCTTTAAAATGATAACGTGCAGAGGTATAATCCTTTAGTCTGTAGCTTGCAAAAGCTGTGAAATAATATAAATTTTCTGCTTCGGCCTGTCCTCTAAATTTAGTTCTTAAATCTTCGAACAATATTAAAGCCTTGCTATATTTTTGTTTTCGTATAGTTTTACCGCTTCTTCGTACTTCTGAGCGATATTATTGCTTGCTCGCAACTTCTCAAACTTACTCTTACAGCTACTGAACGATACCAATAACAAAATTCCGGCACATAAAGCCGCTATACGCCTATTTAAAAACATTTTACAAAGATAAGTGAATTTGTAATACTAATCAATTAAATTTTTATGTTGCAATATAGTGCAATATTGGAAGCTATACAATGAATTTAATCATATTAACTTTTTTTAACCATAAATTCTGGAATGTTAATACTATTGTCATTTGCTTGTTTAAAAACAGTATCAATCGGATAGTCTTCTTATCATTTTAGTAAATTTTGATTATATTTACATTCAAATTGTTTTTAGTATGACATTAAAAGAAAGAGTTGAACAAGCATTGGATACAATTAGACCGTATTTGGAAACTGATGGTGGTGATGTTAGTGTGGAAGAAATCACTGCAGATAATGTTGTTCGTTTGAAATTATTAGGAGCATGTGCTTCATGCTCTATGAGTATTATGACTTTTAAGGCTGGTCTTGAACAAGCTATTAGAAAGGCTGTGCCTGAAATTACTGCTGTGGAAGCGATTAATATTACGGACATGAATGACCCTAATGCTAGTTTGCCGACACCTAAGGCATTATAATTGACCGCTTTAATTAACACAATTTAACAGCAGTGTAACTGTTAATGTCTTAGATTTGTGCTATGAAATTCAACTACCACTTTATTTTTGTTCTATTTTTCATCCTCTCTGGGTATGCTTCATATTCCCAAGAGCGTAAAATCTTGCAGTTTAGTGGTATTGTAGAAACGATTAGCTCTGGTCTTCCTGTGGGCTATACAACTATAACGAATGAAAGCTTTCGCAATGAAGCCTATATGGCCAATAACGAGGGCTTTTTCTCTTTTGTAGCGCATGTCGGAGACACGCTCCGTTTTACATCTGTCGGTTATGAGACCTTAAGGTATGTTATTCCAAATATTCAGGGTGATCGTTTGTCCACTGCGATCGTTATGAAAAATCTGATTACGGAGTTACCGATGGTGACACCTTATCCTTGGGCAAGTATTGAGGAATTTAACATTGCATTTATGAATCTGGAGGTTGATTCAGACAATATTATTCGTGCGAAGCGAAATTTGTCGAAGGAATCTTTAGATGCTTTGGCAGCTAGAGTACCACGAACTGCCGATGAGATGCATAATTATAATGTAAATGATAATCATCGCAGTATGAATAATAAAGTTATTAATCAGCGGTATGCGAATCCTCTATTAAACCCTTTTGCTTGGGGCAGCTTAATTCAACAAATTTCCAAAGGGAAAAAAGGGAAGTAAACTATCCTTTATTCTGTCGCTTCTAATTTATTTAATTCCAGTACACTTATTTTCGAAGTAAAATAGGCAATTAATCCGGCTATACTTGTTATGGTAAAGAAGACGATGACAAAGTCTGTCCAACGGATTGCAATGGGGTAGCTGTCAATTAACATATTAGCTCCCTCTTCCACTTTTATGATACCATAGTTTATTTGTAAATAACAAAAGATGTAACCAATTAGCAAGCCCGTTACACAACCCACTAAGGATATCATTAGTCCTTCATAGAAAAATATTCTTTGTATTAACGAGCTGTTAGCACCGAGATTCTTTAAGATGTTCATATCTTCTTTTTTATCTAGTACGAGCATGGTTAATGATCCTACAATATTGAAAAGGGCAATTATACTGATCAATGTCAAAATAAAAAATACGGCCCATCTTTCAACGCGAACATTTTTATAAAGAGTCGGATTTTGTTCTTCCCTGTTTTTTACAACATATTTTTCTCCAAGATCCGTCTGTAGTTTCTTTTTGAAATGTTGAAGATTTGCTTTGTCTTTTATATAAAATTCAATTGCTGAAACGCGATCATATTCTCCAAGCACTTCTTGTGCAAAGGAAATTGGGGTGATAATTAAATTGTCAAAATCTTGTTGACTTTTTAATATTCCTTTTGGCTGTATAGATCTGATATTAAATTCATCGGCAGGATTTGCTGCATTTTTAGCTCCCTTTCTAGGTGAATATACATCAATATTACGGAGGCCACCGTGAATAGATACTCCCAAGTTTGCTTGAACACCTGCTCCAATAACGGCAGATGGAATACTGTCAGTTTGCAAGGTATAACTTCCACTTATTAATAAACTGTCTTTGCTTTTATGGTCTATTGAATTTGCCTGAATACCTTTAATAGTACCAATATACTGGCGGTTATCGTATTCCAATAGTACCTTTTCCTGCAGTACTTCGGTGTAATCGATTACATTGGAATCTTTCTTTAGCGCAAGGATAGGAGGTTGATTTGCATCAAACAGCTTTCCTTGGGCAGGTTCTATCTTTATTTCTGGCACAAATTGGCTGTACATGGAAATTATCAGGTTTTCCATACCGTTAAATGAAGAAAGTAAGATAATGAGTGCCGCACTGCTTACCATAACGCCAACGATGCTAATACCTGATATAATGTTGATCGCATTAACAGATTTTTTTGAAAATAAGTATCTTTTAGCAAAAAGGTATGGTAAGTTCATTGTGATTAGCCTCTAATAAATGGATTGGTCGCTTTTTCAAAACCGATGGTCGTAGTCGGTCCATGCCCAGGATAAATAGTAACTTCATCGGGAAGTATATATATTTTTTCCTTGATATTCTTTAATAACAAATCATGGTTACCTCCTGGAAGATCTGTTCTACCAATGCTGTTTTTAAATAAAACATCGCCGCCAATCAGAAATTTTTGCGGCTCACTATAAAAGCATAAATGAGCAGGGGAATGACCAGGAGCAAATATAATTTTCAATTCATGATCACCAATCTTTATCACATTTTCTTCAGTAAGAAATGTTTCTCCAATCGGGGAGATATCATACCTGAAACCCATTTGTGGAGCATAGTTCTGTACCTCGATCAATACCGGAAGTTCTCCCTCATGAAACTGGGGATAAAGACCATAAGTGTCAAATATAAATCTATTACCTAGAACATGGTCAATGTGACAATGTGTATTTAATAAGATCTTTGGGTTTAAACTATTTTGCTCAATGAAGTCTGTCAACGTTCTTTCATCAGCAGGTCCATACATGCCGGGATCAATGATGACACAGTTTTTTTGTTCATCATAAATGAGGTACGTATTTTCTTGGTAAGGGTTAAAGGTAAAAGTCTTGATCTGCAACATAATTTGTAAAAATAAAGTTTTATTTCGAATGTAAGGTATTCAACTGATCTTCTATAAGGCCACTGTGAATGAATAATTGTAATTACAATTCATTCCAAATTTCCCAATTTTTTTCTGCCTGAAGCTCAAGCATTTCCAGTCCATTCTTAATTTTTGCACCATTGTTTTTCCCTTTTTTAAGAAATGCGGTTTCTGCTGGATTATAAACAAGATCGTATAATAAATGTTTATTGCCAATATATTCATAGGGAATATTGGGCGCATCTTCAATATTAGGGAAAGTTCCAACAGGCGAACAGTTAATAATAATATAATGTTCGTTGAGGATGTCGGCATCAAGTTCGCTGTAGATCAGATTATTTTCACTTTTATTTCGGCTAACAAATTTATAAGTAATTCCAAGTTCATTTAATGCATACTCCACAGCTTTCGCTGCACCTCCATTGCCTAGAATCAATGCTTTTGTATGTTGCTCTTCCAGCAGTGGTTTCAGCGATTCCTTAAAGCCGTAAACATCCGTATTGAAGCCTTTTAAATAAGGTCCTGACGGAGTATGTTTAATCTGAATACAGTTGACCGCCTGAATTGCTTCGGCCTCAGGAGATAGCTCCTGAAGATAAGGTAGCACATTGATCTTATGTGGTATTGTTACATTAACACCATAAAGTTCTGATCGTTAAAAATCCGCTCAAATTCCCGAATGTCTTCTATACTGTATAGATCATAGTTAATATCTGTAATAATTTCTTTATCAAATTTATCCAGATAGTATTTTTTAGAAAATGAATGTCCTAATGGAAAACCGATGAGTCCTAATTTCTTCATTTATTTAGGAGTATATTTTTTTATGATTTCTGAAATAATATGATTGCCTTGCAATTGCGGAAGATAATCAAAAAGAATGTGATGTTTTTCAGGGTCAGTTGCCAAACCTAATTCAAGAAACACAATAGCATCATTATACTTGCCATTAGCAAATAAATAGGCTACCATTCTAAAATATAATTCGGCAGCTTCTGGGTTATTCGTAATAGCCTCCGATACAATTTCAATTGCCTCATCTACTTTATCTTGTTCAAAGAAGATCGAAGAATAATCTAACCAGGCATCAACATCTAACGGGTTTAATGCGACAACCTTAGCATAGGCTTCTTGTGCAAGATCAATCTGTTTTAATTTATAGCGAGCATCCGCGATTGCAAACCAGTAATCTGGATTGGCATCGTCAAGTTCAAGTGCTTTTTTATAAAAATGGAGTGATTCAAAGTGTCTTTCTTCAAAGTCTAGTGTAACGCCTATCCCAAACCAGGCATCAGCTAAATCACCGTCCATTTTGACTGCTTTTTATAGAAAACTCGAGCTTCTTCCATTTGCTCTAATTTTTCTAGGCACTCCCCTATAGCGCAGTAAGTGTCGGCGCTAGGTTTTTCATATTCAAAAGTTTGTTTATACACCTCTAGAGCCTCCTGGTAGCGATCAAGGTTTACTAAAGCATTTCCTTTATTAAAGTATGCTGAAGAAAAATTTTCTTTAATTAAAATAGCATAATCGTAAGCATCAATAGCTTCCGGATATTGCGTAAGCTTGTGATATGCGTTACCTAGGTTATACCAGGCATAATAAGAGTAAGGCTCAGAATCGATGTATTTTTTGTAAAACTCTACGCTCTCTTCTTGTTTGTCCAATATGTCATAGCAGTAAGCGAGTTCATAAAGTGCTTCTTGATTTTCCATATTGAGTTCAAGCGTTTTCTTTAAATAGTATATCGCTTTTTCAAAATCACCTTCTCCCTGATAAACTACGCTAATGTGGAAATAGATTTCATCTTTATTGTCAGAAAGGCTCAATGCTTGGAATAATTGCTCCTTGGCTTCGTTAAATTGTCCTCTAGAACCATAGACTCCACCTCGGATAAAAAAAATATCTCCTTCAGAGGGTTCTAACAATTCCGCTTTTGCCAGTGCATGCAATGCTTTATCAAATTGCTGTGTTGAAGAATACAGCTGTGCCTGTTTGAGTAAAAATGTAATATCAAAAGGGTGCTGATTAATTGCGTAATCGGCAACCTGTAATGCTTTTATAGGATCATTTTTTTCAATGTAATAGTCTATAATCCCTTCAAATGCTTTGGAATCAAAGAAATATTGGTCTTCGTTCCTAATCATTTCTTCGTACCGATCCACCGAAATTTTTCTTTCCTCAGGGGATTCAAAATCAAATTCCTCTTCCATCATCCTTGTTTAATCTATCAATAAACCCAACTTAGTTGAAAATAGTGATTTTTAATAACTATGTCTAATTAATTTACTAACAAAATTAATTTCACTTTACAAAGATACGGATTAAAGTATGCAAAATAAAAAAGCCGATTCTTGCGAATCGGCTTTCTAAATTATATGTTAGCTATAATTATTTTTTGATCTCAACACGACGGTTTTGAACACGACCTTCTTCAGTTGCATTAGATGCTACTGGATTAGCCTCACCGTAACCGTTAGCTGTGATTTTAGAAGAAGCAACACCAGCGTTAACTAAGTATTGTTTTACTGCGTTAGCACGGTCTTTAGATAAAGAAACGTTGTAAGCTTCAGAACCTTCAGCAGATGCATAACCATCTAAAGTAACAGATGAGTTGTTATCACGTACTTCTTTAGCAACTTTGTCTAATGTAGCGTATGATTGAGTTTTCAATACAGAGCTATCAAATTCAAATTGAATAGGAGCAACGTAACCGTTTGATGAAGTGAATTCATTTGCAACTGGCTCAGGGAATTTGATTTGACGACCAGATCCATCAACTACTGCACCTGCAGGAGAGTTAGGCTCTTTATCGAATTTATCAGAAACACCGTCACCATCAGAATCAGTATTTAAAGCATTAACTGTACCTTCTAAAGTAGATACGCGTTGTTTTAAAGCTTCAACTTCGTTACGTAATGAAGGATCTTTCAACTCATCATACATTGTAGCAACTGGGTTAGCAAAAGTCAAGTTTTGTTTGTCTCTTGAACCTAAAGTGAATTCTAAACCACCGTATACATTAGAGAATTTACCTTTAACATCAGAACGACCTGGGCCAAACAATAAGTTGTCATCAGTAAAGTTCATTGTATAGCCTAAGTTTAATGCAACAACTTCAGATAATTTGAATTTAGCACCAACACCTACAGGAACGTAAGCAGTTAACTTATAATCTCTATCTCCAACTGCTTCACGATCTCCGAAGATTTCAGAACCCCATTTACCTTTGTTGTTATAAACTTCGCCACCACCAAATTCATTATTTTTGAACTGAACAGGGTTGTTAGCTAATACACCAAAACCAACTTTAGCATAGAAATTAACAGAATTTTCTCTTCTTAAGAAGTCGATTGTACCTAATTGGAATACACCATTTAAGCTAGCTGCCCAGTTAACATCAGTTTTAGCTGATTGTGCTCCTAACGAATTTTCTGCAACAGGACCAGATACATTATGGTTGTAAGTTTTGATTGAACCACGGTTACCTTCTAATTCTAAACCGAATAAGTGAGAGAATTGTTTACGAACTGTTAACCCGTAATATTCACCTACTTTATTTTGGAAATAACCAACTTTCTGACCGAAGTTGTTAGATCCACCGATCAAAGTATTAGGTGTAGTGATACCACCTTGAACACCGATTGACCAAGTTCTGTATTGTGATCTTCCACCAAATACAGTTTGAGCTTGTGCTACATCAGCGAAGCCTAAAGCGGCAACTAAGGAAGCAGCAACAGCTGTTTTTTTAATTGTAGAATAGTTCATACTCTTGTTTTAAGGTTATTATTAAATTTTAATTGTTCTTTTTTATTATGTAATTGTTTAAAATGCAATCACAGTTTTGAAATAATCAAACACCGTGCCGAAATTAAAATTGGATCAATTGTTTTAATTCTTACTATAATAAAAACTAATTTTTTGCGCTTTTATTGCAAAGCAGTAAAACAAAAATCCGGACGAATGTACCAAATTTTTGTTTTACTTTATGTTTTTTTGAGAAAATACTTTAAATTATTACAATATGTAGTGTATAATAAACAATGTGATCGCCCCAAGCAATGCAGAGACAGGAATAGTTAATACCCAGGCCCATAATAAACTAATGGTAACCCCCCATCTTACTGCCGATACTCTTTTAACAATACCTACCCCGATAATTGAACCGGTAATGGTATGTGTAGTAGAAGCTGGAATACCGAAGTGTTCAGTAAGTCCTAAAGTCAAGGCACCTGCAGTTTCTGCTGCTACACCTTCCAAAGGAGTCACTTTTGTAATTTTAGTACCCATTGTTTTTACAATTTTCCAACCACCACTCATTGTTCCCAATGAAATTGCTAGGTAACATGTTAATGGAATCCACTCGGGCATGTGCTCTGTGTTTGGTAAATAACCTCCTGCAACCATCGCAACTAAGATGATACCCATTACTTTTTGCGCATCATTACCACCGTGAGCAAAACTTAATGCTGCAGAAGAAACGAGTTGCAATACTTTAAACCATTTCTCTGCCACTGCAGGTCTTGAGTTTTTGGCAATATTAATAATGACAAGTGTAATGATAATGGATATGATCATCGATAATGGGGCGAGGACAATAAATGCAATGATTTTTAATGTTGCATCAATGTTAATCGCATGGATTGGATCTCCACCTACAATGAAAGCATAAGCCATACCTGAACCTGCAAATCCTCCAATAAGCGTGTGAGAAGAGCTGGATGGTACACCATAGTACCAAGTGAAAAGGTTCCAACCTATCGCGGCTAATAAACCAGCAAAAATAACTTCTAATGTAATATATTCTTCTAATACAGTTTTTGCAACTGTATTGGCCACTTTATGGTCGGTAAAATAAAAGTAAGCTGCGAAGTTGAAAATCGCGGCCCACAATACTGCCATAAAGGGGGTTAGTACTTTTGTTGAAACAACTGTAGCAATTGAGTTGGCCGCATCATGAAAACCATTAATGTAGTCAAAAGCAATCGCTAGTATAATTACAACAATTAATAATGTTGACATCATAATATGAATGTGTTAATATGCTAAATTCGCAATTATGCGTTTTTAACCAAGATGCTTTCTAATACGTTTGCTACGTCTTCACATTTGTCTGTAGCGTCTTCCATTGCAGATAATACTTCTTTGTGTTTAATTAAAGTAATCGCATCTTTTTCGAATTCGAATAAATCAGCTACCGCTTTGTCAAATATATAATCAGCTTTATTTTCAACACTGTTGATACGAACACAAGAATCTGTGATGTTACGAATATTTTTTAAATCTTTTAATTCAAAAATTGCTTTTGCAACATGGTCAGTAGCCTCAACGATCAGATCCGCCATTTCTATCATGGGTTCAGTTGCTTTTTGAACCTTGTATAGATCCATTTTATTAGAAGCACCATTGATGAAGTCAGCAACGTCGTCTAGTGAGCTTGCTAATGCGTGGATGTCCTCACGGTCAAAAGGAGTGATAAAATTTTTACCTAATTCTAAGTGTATTTGGTGTGTGATGTTGTCACCTTTATGTTCTAAATCTTCGATTTTGCGAACGATTTCTTTACGTTTTTCCGCGTCACTAGCGTTAACGGCTTCTTTAAGTAGCTTAGACATTTCTATCAAATTACTACCTGCTTGTTCAAATAAAGGGAAAAACTTTTTATCCTTAGGAACGAAATACTGAAAAATGCTATTTAAAGACATATCATTATTAATTATTTTTTGCGAAATTACTAAGTTAATGTTAAGTTAATGTTAAGTTTTGAGGAATGTTAAGTTGCGTTTTGTTAACATTAGATCTGCGAAACTTTTTCTAAAGTAAACCCAAATGTTGTACCTATACCTTCTGTACTTCTTACATTTACATTTTGCTGATGCGCTTCAATAATGTGTTTAACAATGGATAAACCAAGGCCAGAACCACCTATTCCCCTAGATCTACTTTTATCGATTCTATAAAATCGTTCGAAAACACGGCTTAGATTTTTCTCTTCAATTCCATAACCATCATCTGTTATCTCCACCAAACTTGTTCAAATAGCGGGAATATCCTGATTTGGCTTTTGCCCCCGTTCTTACCATATTTAATGGAATTCTCAATTAAATTGACAAGTACTTGACTAATCTTATACTTGTCGGCTTTCACCCAGTAGGGAGTACCAGGTTTAGTTTTTAGTTGAATCTCTATATTATGTGCTTTTGCTTTGTCATCTAGAGATTCTTTTGTCTCTTTAATAAGTTCTACGATATCAAATTTTTCGATATTTAAAACCATTTTACCAGATTCAAGTTTTGAGATTTCGTCTAAATCTTGAATGAGGTAATTCAAACGATCTACATTTTTAGATGCTTTGTTTAGAAATGTCTTAGCCATCTCGATATCTTCTTCCATCAGCCCATCCTGTAATGTTTCTATATATCCTTGTATGGAAAATAAGGGAGTTTTAAACTCGTGTGACACATTTGACAAAAATTCTCTTCGAAACTTCTCCTGTGATCTAAGTTGTTCTATTTCTATTTTCTTTGCTTTTGCCCATGCCTTGACCTCATTTTCTGCATCTCCGATGGGATCTGCTGTAACATGTTCACCCAATGCGTCCTTTAGATCCTTACCTAATTTTAGGTTATGAATCAGTTTGTACATGGTATTGATCCTTTTATAAATATAGCGTTCAAATACAAAGTTGAACATGAGAAAACTGATTAGCGTAGAAACGGCGAAAATAATGAGGAAAGATTTCCAGTCCGAATGATAGTAAAAACTAACAGCAGAAATAGCTAATCCTACGGCTAATGAACAATTTAAAACAAGCTGTCTAAAATTCATGTATGTAATAAAAAAGGCTTTAGTAAAAATACCAAAGCCTAAGTTAGTGATTCCTTTATTAATAAATTGTTATAATTTTCCTATGATTGTTTTACCTCCCACTACTTTATCGCCAATATTGACATCGATCTGTGTTCCCAAAGGAAGGAATAAATCTACGCGAGATCCGAATTTAATAAAGCCAAATTCTGAACCTTGCGTTACATGATCATTTTCTTTTACATACCAAACAATACGACGGGCAAGTGCTCCTGCGATTTGTCTAAAAAGAACTTCTACACCATTAGCATTTTTAACAACTACAGTTGTTCTTTCATTGTCTGTTGAAGATTTTGGATGCCAAGCCACTAAAAACTTTCCTGGATGGTATTTGAAATAGCTGACCATCCCAGAAATAGGGTTACGATTTACGTGTACATTTATAGGTGACATGAAGATGGAAACCTGTAATCTTCTGTCATGAAAATATTCATTCTCTTCTGTTTCCTCAATCACAACAACTTTTCCATCTGCAGGACATAAGATCGTTCCTTCCTGTACAACGATTCGTTTTGTTGGACTACGGAAAAATTGAACAATCGTAATAAAAAGAAATGCTGAAAGGATGTAAATAATCCATTTAATAACTCCAGGAGCATCATAGTAGTCCGCGATTGCGTTAGCAATAAGTATCACTAAAACAGTAATTGCCAGACTTGTATATCCTTCTTTGTGAAATTTCATGTCTATAAGTTTTTTGCAAATATAATCAAATAGTCCTATTGTCCTTTTTCTCGATGAATTATTATCGGTAAGACTTCAATTTTACCTTCCGAATTTTTGTACATTTTACCTGCCACTGTAATCATATCAGCTATTGGTTTACCATTTTCTAATGATGGATAATAGAAGCTGATATCCGCAATTAATTGTTCTAGTATGTTATTAAGATTTTCAGAGGATGTCTTTTTTATAAAATCTACTTTTGAAGGATTCCCTTCTTTATCTAATTTAGTTTTGTATTCAAAACTCTCTTCTGTAAAGTTTTCAGCACTGATTAGGATCATTGAATTGGTTAGTTCTTTACTAATGAGCATATTGAAGTTAGAGAAATCGTCAAAATTACATGCTTTGAATGTAAGAAATTCTCCTCTAGAAAAATTATCATAGGGAATAATGCCAAATTTACTATGTCGGTAATTATTGTCTAAAAAGTAATCCTCTGCGATTAGTAGATTGCCGTTTTGATATTTTTCTATAGCTATTAACGTTTCCTTTCCTCCTCTATCATGACCCAATATTTGCCAATTTCCATCCTGTTTGCCGTTTTTAATTTTTCCTTTTCCAAGATAATATTCGAAACCATATTGATTGTAACCTTCAAATGGTATTGAAAAGGAGTAGTTTCCTTCCCCGTTTTTTACTTTCTGTGTTCCATCTGGAAGCCAAAAATCCTGAATCAAGATAACGCTATCGGTATACAAAAGCTCCATAGCCACTTTATCACTTGGGTAACGATGTATAACGTTACCCATCGGCATATCATTCTTAAATATCGCTTCCCATTTTACGATCCCATTTGGATGATAAGCTTTAAAAGGACCTTCTTTACTTCCGTCAATATAGGTTCCCTCTAGAATTAAGCGGCCATTGTTATTAAAGTCTTTAAATGCACCGTCAAATTTTTGCGTCTTCGGATTTAATGTCGCAACACGTTCTATGGATTTGAACTCACAAGATTTGTCAGCTAAATAATAATTCTTATCAAAATAGAATCGGAACATATTGCTATCTAATTTTTCATAATAGATTGCTTTTTCTTGTCCAAAGGCAAAATTTAGCAACAAAATCAAGGATGATAATATGAACAGAAATTTTTTCATAATTCTTGTTTACAAAATGTTATTAATGTGCTTCCAGCCAGTTTTTACCCTGTCCAATCTCTACTACCAGTGGAATTTCTGTCTTAATCGCGGTCGTCATTTTTGTTTGGATGATTTCTTTAAAAATTTCTACCTCATTTTCTGGGATATCAAAAACAAGCTCATCATGTACCTGCATAATCATCTTGCCGGATAATCCCTGCTCGGTAATCGCTTTCTGGATTCCAAGCATGGCTATTTTAATTAAATCTGCTGCCGATCCCTGAATAGGAGCATTAATGGCATTTCGTTCAGCAAAGCCCCTAACAGTCATATTGGCCGAGTTGATATCTCTTAAATAACGTCTTCTTTTGAGGATTGTTTCCACATATCCATTTTCTTTTGCAAAGTCTAAAACCTCGCTCATGTATTTTTTTATCCCGGCATATTGACTAAAGTACTGATCAATAATTTCTGCTGCTTCTTTGCGGGGAATAGCAAGACTTTGGGATAGCCCAAATGCAGATTGCCCATAGATAATACCAAAGTTTACTGCTTTTGCATTTCTACGTTGATCTGATGTTACCTCCTCTAGCTCTAAACCATAAACTCTGGCTGCTGTGGCGCGGTGAATGTCATGACCGGAAGTAAATGCTTCCATCATATTTGGATCTTTACTCAACTCTGCAATGAGACGCAGTTCAATTTGAGAATAATCGGCAGAGAGTATAACATTATTTTCATGACGCGGAATAAATGCTTTTCTAACCTCACGGCCTCTTTCTGTGCGAATCGGAATATTTTGCAAGTTGGGATTGGTTGAACTTAAACGGCCGGTCGCAGCGACAGCTTGATTGTATGAAGTATGAATTAAACCGGTATCAGGATTAATTAAACCAGGGAGTGCATCTACATAGGTCGATTTTAGTTTTTGTAGCTGTCTAAAACTTAATATATCTTGTACGATATCCGATTTATAAGCTAAAGCCAATAAAACATCTTCGCCTGTTTTATATTGACCTGTTTTGGTCTTTTTCGCTTTTGGATCTAATTTTAATTTATCAAAAAGCACTTCTCCAAGTTGTTTTGGTGAAGCGATATTGAAATTAACACCTGCTTTTTCATAGATAGTCTCCTCCAATTGTCGGATATCTATTTCAAGATTTTGTGAGAACTGTTGTAATGCATCGGTATCGATCCGAACACCGTTTCGTTCTATCTCTGATAAAACATATACTAATGGAAACTCGACTTCATTTGCTAAATTTAGCGTATTTGTTTCCTCCAGTAGTGGTTTGAAGATTTCTTTGAGCTGTAAAGTAATATCGGCATCTTCGGCGGCATATTCCTTGATGATCTCCAGCTCAACATCGCGCATATTACCTTGTTTTTTTCCTTTGCTACCAATTAGTTCTGTGATAGAAAGGGGCTTATAATTAAGATAGTTTTCGGCAAGTACATCCATACCATGTCTGGTGTCCGGATCAATTAAATAGTGCGCCAGCATCGTATCGAAAATAGGGCCTTTTACTGCTACCTGATATCTCGCTAATAACAAAATGTCGTATTTGATATTTTGCCCTATTTTTTCTATTTGTTCATTTTCTAAAACAGGTTTAAAAATATTGATCACCTCCTGCGCTTGGTCACGATCCGCGGGGGTTGGCACATAATATGCCTTTCCTTTTTCAAAAGCAAAAGAAAGACCTACAATAGCGGCCAAATTAGCATCTAAACCCGTAGATTCAGTATCAAAACAGAAGCTGGAAAGTGTTGCTAGTTGTTTTGCTAGTGCTTCTTGCTCCTCTTTGGTATTCACTAAAATATAATCATGTGGAGTGTTCTCAAGGCTATTGACTGGCCCTGTGTACGGTACTCCTTCTTCTGTATCTATCTGTTGTGGCAATGAAAATAAATCCATTTGACCATTTGTACTTCTAGGAGCATCTGCTACACTATTGGTTTCTCCAAAAACACGTTTAACTATTGTTCTAAATTCGAGTTCGTTGAATAAGGGTTCTAGTATTTCTTTATTAGGTTCTTCTATTAATAAGTTTTCTTCTTCAAGTTCTACCGGGACATCCAGCAGGATGGTGGCTAATTTTTTTGAAATCAAACCTTGTTCAGCATAATTTTCAACGTTTTCACGTTGTTTGCCTTTCAATTTATCTGCATTTGCAATGATATTTCCATTGATCAAATTCTTGGATCAATTTTTTAGCTGTTTTTTCACCGATACCCGGTATTCCGGGTATATTGTCAACAGCATCACCCCAAAGACCTAATATATCGATCACCTGATTGACGTCTGTTATTTCCCATTTTTCAAGAATTTCTTTTACCCCTTGTATTTCAGCACCATTACCCATACGGGCAGGTTTGTAGATAAAGATATTTCAGACACAAGCTGTCCAAAATCTTTATCTGGCGTCATACAGTAAACGGTGAAGCCTTTTTTTTCTGCTTTTTTTGCAAGCGTTCCGATGATATCATCGGCCTCGTAACCGTCCTTTGTAATAATGGGAATATTAAAACCGGTGATTAATTTGAAGATATAGGGTATTGATGCTGAAAGATCTTCAGGCATCTTTTCGCGGTGTGCCTTGTACGATTCAAATTCAATATGACGTGCTGTGGGTGCTTCAGTATCAAACACTACTGCTAAATGAGATGGTTTCTGATTTTTTAATATTTCTAACAAAGTGTTAGTAAATCCCATTATCGCACCGGTATTTAAACCATTAGAGGTAATACGAGGTGTTTTGTTTAATGCAAAATAGGCTCTGTAAATCAGGGCCATTCCATCTAGAAGAAATAGTTTTTTCACGAATGCTAATTTTAAGGTAACTCTTACAAAGATAATAAAAACGATAAACCTTAAGTTTAATAAATTTTTACGATTTTTGTAAGATGATATATGCACAAAAGGAACTTATATGAGAGGATTAGTAACCAAATCTACGGGTAGTTGGTATCAGGTGCTGGGTGAGGATGAACAACGTTATGACTGTCGTATAAAAGGGAAATTTCGTACCAAAGGTATTAAAAGTACTAACCCTGTTGCTGTTGGAGATTGGGTACATTTTGAAGTAGAACCGGATCTTGAAAGTGCTGTTATCAATGAATTGGAACCTAGACGTAACTATATTATCCGTAAATCTGTCAACCTTTCGAAGCAAACACAGATTATTGGTGCGAATCTGGATCAAGCCTTTTTAGTTGTAACATTGGCTTCTCCTCCTACTTCTCTTGGTTTTATCGATCGTTTCTTAGTTACTACAGAAGCATATGGTATACCTGCTGTTTTGATTTTCAATAAGCTGGATTTGTTCAGTGATGAGGGACTAGCTATTTTACAGGACTATAAGAGTATCTATGAGCGAATCGGTTATCCATGTTACGAAGTTTCAGCTTTGAACGGCGTGAATATAGATCAATTAAAGGAAGTGCTTAAAGATAAAACCACTTTAATTTCCGGACATTCGGGAGTAGGAAAATCTACATTACTGAATTCAATTGTTCCAGAATACGCCGTTAAGACAGGTGATATTTCAGACTGGTCTGATAAAGGAAAGCATACCACAACTTTTGCAGAGATGTATGACCTTCCTTTTGGTGGAAAATTAATCGATACTCCTGGGATACGTGAGTTAGGAATTGTCGATATCGAAAAGCAGGAATTATCACATTTCTTTCCAGAAATGCGAGCGCTAATGAACCAATGTCGATTTGACAATTGTCGACATGTGAATGAACCAGGTTGTGTCGTTATAGAAGCTGTAGAAGAGGGAGAAATCGAATCCTCTCGTTATGATAGTTATTTAAGTATCTACCATAACGAGAACAATCGGATGTAAATGTATTATTTACTGGCTATAAAGTCTCTTAAATAAGTACATTCGTGGACTGCAGTTTGGTAAAATGCAGTCTTACTGTATTGTGATTTTAATTGATGAAAGTATTTATTATGTAATGAGAACTTGTAAAATGGGTTTTCACTACTATTTTCATAGTATGTCCATCTCATGTCGTCTTTTAACTCGAAGTCTTTCTGTTCGCACTTTGCTAGCATAAAGGTACACTTGGCTTTAAAGTCCAGGCTTGTAGCCAATTCTCGAGCTTTTAGGTACCACTCTTTTGCAGTTTTTGCCTGTTTGTAGTTTCTTTCCCAATACCTGTCTGGTTTGGCATTGTTGTCATATGATGACCAACTGTACGATACTAAAGACCAGGCATTACCATAGGTGCTTGTTTGATATATGCCATTAGCCATATGAAAATAGTAATCGGCTTTTTTACCATTGTTTTGTTCATCCTTTATTAATGTCTGGTACTTGAGCATTCGAGCTGCATATTCAAGTTTTGTCATACTTGATTGTCCAATCTTTTTAGGATAATCATTGATCGTAACGATAAATGGATTTGGAGCAATTGTTTCTTCCGCATACCAATTGCTGTATTCTTTTGATTTATAGGTTCCTGGTAAATTTTTGAAAGTTTTTACGGCATTTGTAAAGTCTAATTCTCTTAAATATGCTGTCCCTATCAATTCAGTTAAATAATTACTGTTTACTTTTTTAATATCTTCAAGTAGAAACTGGACCATTTTCGTCTGTTTTTCAGGAGACTGTATATACCTTTGAACTTGTATTAAGGTTTTGGGAGTTAAATCTTCTTGCCAAAACCGAATGGTACTGTATTGCATGTTGTTTTCAAGTGTGTCATTAACGTATCCATGGTTATAAAAAATATCTCCCTTTACTGCTGCTAAACTTGCCAGTGCGGTATCTCCTTTGGTAAGGTATTGGTTAACAACGATATTTTGTATGATGTTTTT
>NZ_ASZT02000072.1:0-25899 GCF_001006065.1 Sphingobacterium sp. IITKGP-BTPF85 | reverse complement strand
TAGTTCGTAGGACGGATACGTACTTTGTGCAGTGCTGTTTTATCAGCAAAAGCAGCATCTTCTCCTAATTCATTTATGAGTTGAGGGGTCAAAGAAATGCCCGTTTCATTTTTGTACCATTCAATAAGATGGGGTTCCGTGTCGGCGATGACGCCGTCCATATCAATAGCTATTGATTTTCTCATATTTAATAAGTTTTGCAATAAAGATACTAAATGTTGCAATACTTTGCAATATATTGCAAAGTATTATTTTATATATTTGCATATAATATAAAGAGATATGGTAAGAGAAGAACGTTTACAGCTCATATTAAAGCAGCTTTCTAAGGAGAATAAAGTTCGCCTCGAACAGCTTAGTATACTATTAAACGTATCCGAAGATACTGTACGTCGCGATATTAAGGTATTGGGATCTCAGGGTCTTCTAAAAGAGGTAAGAGGAGGGGCATTGGCTAATTCTCCTAGTCCACATCATTATAGGGATCGTGAAAAATACGATTTGGGACAAAAGCAGGCTGTTGCTTTAAAGGCCTTAAGCTTTTTAAGGGATGGGCATGTGGTATTTTTTGATGGTGGGACCTCTGTTGTGGCATTAGCAGCCTGTCTGCCTAAAAATTTAAAAATAACGGTCGTTACCAATAGTTTTCCGGTAGTTAGTGTACTGGAAGATCATCCCAACGTTGAAGTGATATTTGCCGGAGGCCGCCTCTGTAAAGTTTCTTTTACCGCAATCGGTGAAGATGCGATTAATACATTGAAATCAGTTCGAGCAGATATTTGTTTCCTTGGCGTATGTAGTATCCACCATGTCATTGGGATAACAGCTAAAGATTATGAAGATGCACAAATTAAAAAAATAATGATTGCACAGGCTCTTAAAACAGTTGCATTGTCTACCATAGAAAAACCAGCACAGCGGAAGCTTTTTGTATAGGGCCTGTGACTGATCTGGATACTATTCTTACTGAGGCAGATCCTCATCATACTGCGCTTCAGGTATACCGAGAACTTGGAATAGAGATTTTATAGAACTGCTAAATATTTTTGGTATGACCTTATCGCATATGGCACACGATATTTTAAAGATTTTTATCTAAAATTAGTGCGTATGCAAATGACTTTTAATAGATAATCTGAGTACGCTCTTTAATACTATTCATAACAAAAATACTTTTTGTTTGTCCGATACCATCTATTTCAGATAGCTTATTAACGAAAAATTCATGAAATTCATCCATATTTGGGGCCAATATTTTTAGCATAAAATCAAAATCACCACTGATGTTGTAAAATTCGACCACTTCGTTCAATTTACATACTTCTTCTATAAATTTCGTTGCTGTTTTTTTATTGTGGGCATTTAGTGCAATCATACAGATGACCATCATTCCTTTATTAACTTTTTTGCGATCTAATACTGCGGTGTATTCTTTTATAATCCCCAATTTTTCCATGCGCTTAATTCGTTCATGTGTTGGAGTAGAGCTAAGATTGATCTGTGCTGAAAGATCACGCACACTAAGCTTGGCATCTTTTTGTAATAAGCGCAGAATAGCAAGATCCTTTTCATCTAGAGTATAATTTTCTGAGGGCATTTGTTCTAATATTTGGTGGTTAAATAGTTTTTAAAGTTTATTTGTTCTTTGTGATTTATCTAAATTAATTAATTGTTCCAAATTTAAGAAGTAATTTTATAGTATGTTCCAATAATTTTAATTTTGCAGGAAATTTGAATGGTATGGGAACAAGGAGAAATTTAATATTAATACTGGCATCGATAGGAACTTTTGTTGAAGCGTTGGATATCGCAATTATTAATCTCACTATTCCCTCTATTCAAGAGCAATTTAATATCGGTGCAGAAAAGGTGCAGTGGTTACAGACCCTGTATGTGTTGTTTTTTGGAGGCTTTCTGATTATTGGAGGTAAACTTTCTGATGAGATAGGACGTAAAAAATTATTTCTTTTAGGGGGAATGATTTTTATGTTAGCCTCACTAGGAGCAGGGCTTTCACCTAATTTTGAGGTACTGGCTTTATTCCGAGCTTTGCAGGGGCTTGGCGCTGCTTTTATTATGCCGTCATCCTTATCAATTGTCACCAATACTTTTACCGAAAACCAAGAAAGGAACCGTGCGTTGGGAGTTTTTAGTTCTTTTGCAGCAATAGGATCGGGAAGTGGATTATCAGTGGGAGGGCTCATCAGTACCTACTTAAGCTGGCACTGGGTTTTTCTGATTAATGTACCGATTCTTTTGATCACATTAATTCTAGCATATTATTATTTACCTACAGATGAAAAGGCTCAAAATGTTCAGAAGACAGACGGTATTTCCGGATTACTGCTTGTCTTAGGACTCTTAAGTTTAACCTATGGGACACATGAACTCATACACATCAAAGAGAGTCCAATATTGATAGTTGGTTCATTGCTATTGGCTATTCTTTTACTGAGTGTTGTGATCCATCGTTTAAGAACAGTATCACAGCCATTAATTGATCTCAAATTATTCAGGTATAAATCATTAATGGCTTCAAATCTTGCGTTTTTTACACTAGGCGCATTCTTTATAGGATTTTTATTTTTGATTTCTTTGATGCTTCAGAAAGATATGCATCACAGCGCCGCTTCTGCAGGTTTAATGCTGGTTCCTTTCAGTATTATGTCTGCATTGGTAGCTAAATTTATATTGCCTTATATTTGCCGAAAATTTTATCCTGCGCAAATGGGTATCCTGGGCTGGTCTTTTATGCTATTAGGTGCTTTATCTTTACTAGTATCCATTTATTTAGATCATCCCCTACAAACTGTTTTATTTGGGGCAGCATGTATTTCAGGGATTGGAATGACGATTTGTTTTACAAGTTTATCAATTTTAGGTATTCGTGATGTAGAGGCCGTTCATTATGGTGTTGCTTCAAGTTTAACCAGTACAAGCTATTTTTGGGAGCGGGAATCGGATTGTCATTTATGACTTTAATGAGTCAGCTTTTCCCCTCAACACTGGCAGTGGATCATTTAAGTTTAGCCATCTTGGCGGGTTATGCTATTGTTGCTATGGGTATATTGAGGTATTTAATGGTTAAAGAATTAAAAGACGAAAAAACTGAGGTTGTCGCTATTACTTCATGTGAAATCGCTTCTGAATGATGAAAACTTGATTACCGTCTCTCTGCGACAGTTTATTTTTGGAAATTGGTCACTGCTTAAAGGTGAAAGTATTTAAATAATTAACCATGAGAAGACCTGTATTATTCTAAATATCGCAGAGTTTAATGGAGATAATTTTTAGGATTATTTACTTATTACGCTTTATAAAAAAGAAAAATCCTCATTTTTTGATGAGGATTTTTTTAGTAGTGCTCCCAACTGGGCTCGAACCAGTGACCTGCAGATTATGAGTCTGACGCTCTAACCGACTGAGCTATAGGAGCGGGTTATTAATATTTATAGCTTATTTTTATCAGCTTTCCACAAAGATAACAAATTCCATTTTTATTATAAAACAATAATTGAAAGAACTATAAAATTTGGTATAGCATTTCTGTTTTTGCATCAAAGTTTAGCTTACCATTTTATCATCAATACTTATTCAAAGTATCAGAAGAAAGACAAGTTCGTGATAAAAGTTTAATGGAGTAAGGATATTTTTGAGTACCAATTTTATTTTTATAAAGCATACTTCGCTTAAGAGTAGCTTGATAAAGAAATTTCAGAATTCGTTATTACTTAAATTTTGCCCAATTATTGTCGGTATTATTTAATTTAAGCACATCTTTTAAGCTTTCCTTGTTACAGACAAATAGTATGGTTTTAGGTCTTTCATTAACGATTTTTGAATCCTGATCCGGGATTTTAGCGTTTATTTTTTCAAGATTTTCAGAACTTCTCGGATCAAAAATAGAAATCAATTTAATTATTCTGTCTTTAACGTCCCAGGTGTAGGTGTATATATGCACATATTTATTATAATCACTAGAATCAGTTTTTGTTTCTTTGCCATATACCCCTTTGATATTCAGATATAGTTTATTTAATCTTTCAGGTTTTAGATATGTCTCTGCATTAATTATTTTCAATTTCCCGTCTTTTGAAGCAATTGCATTAAGGGTTGAAAAATTAATACTGTCAAATTTAGCTACTATATTATTATCTGATGATTTTTTATTTGAAATTAAACCCAGCCATTGTCAAAATCACTAATTTCCACATATTGATTATTATTTGAAATTTTTAAATTTTCGTCTTTATTTGCATTTCTATAAAAATCTTCCGTATTGAAGGTGTTAAAATCAAGTTTTTTTAGATCAATTATATTTTTTTGATATTCTTGATTATTCGTTAGACAGGAACAGAAAAAGATCATGTAAAAATACACAGGGAGATATTTCATAATAAATATATTTTAAATCGTTATTTTAATCGTTTTGCATATGTTTCTGGGTTTAGTTGGATTTCAAATTTGGATCATGCATTTTCCAGGATCATTTTTGGATATTATCTCTTTCTTAGTGTTTGCGAAGAATTAAGTGATTGATTTTGTTAAAGCAAGGATGCTATTACAGCAAAAATAACTACCAATATGATCACGGGTAAAATCATGCTGAGAATAGCTTTCCATATACTGAAGTTATTAACTGTAGCTATTCCTAAGACCATAAATATGGCGATATTTATGCCAACAAATCCATTTATTGTCATCAAAAATATTTTAAAGATTGTTTGGGACCAACTTTCATTATTTACCCAGAATGATATACTGAAAAAGGAAATACCATATATCAGAGATCCGATGATATACAATAGTAATACGATTATCCCTGGTATGGATGAATAGGCAATAACGCGGAGAATATCTGCTGCACTTGCTATACCTTTTAGCCATCTTGCAGTACCAGCTAAGATGTAAGCAAACATTATGTAAAAAAGTAAGCTAATGCCCGACCCAAAAATTATAACTTTGAAGAAAAGTTCTGTCCAACTTTCAATATTGAGTTTACCCGAGGATATTCTTCCAAATTGACTTCCTAATAGCGCTAGGTAAAGTAGAAGCCAAGCATACTTATTATACCAGTGCTCTTGTGTAAATCTAAAGAACCACTTAGGTCTTGTATATAAATTCGTGATAATAAATTTAAAATCTTGATTTTCGGGAAGGTCTATATTCATGTTGTCATATATGGTTGATCAAATTTAATTATTTAATTAATCCATGCAAATTTATTTTTCGTTTGTTTAAAAATTTGGTTGATTCCGTATTTACATATGCTTATTCCTGGAAATTTTTCATGTATGTGCGGATGGGGATAGTAATGTGGTAGAATCAAATTATTGAATTTTAGAAAGATAAGATTTTGCTTTTAAACCTGAGAGTAAGTTGTGGGTATTAAAAATGTATTGTTAATTTTAGAAATAGTATTTGCATATTGAGGATCGGACACTAATTTTTTCCATTCAGGATCAGCAATGAAATCAACCCATCCCTTATTACGTTCCTCCATATTCTTACAGGTGATCAAATAGGTGAGACGAGGTAACCTGTCGCCTGCAATCACTTCACCACAGAATACCGGATTTAATTTTGCTCTTTTGAAGATAGGAAATTCGCCATCATGAAACATTTTAATTTTTCTTTTTACAGCATCTTCACTGTAGCCTTCATATGTTCTTAGCTCAAATATCCGCGATTTATCGGATGGAATAGTGATTTTAGGCCAACCTTCGAAGGCAATCATTAAGGAAGATTTAAAACGATCATATAGCGCTTTGTCTTCGGGAATACTGTTATATGTAGCGCTATTTTCAATGTAATCTGCATCCATTTTTACTTTTGTATTGACGGATAGGTAATTGTCAAGAGAAGAGTAAGGGGTTAATAAGTAAAATTGGCAGGCTCAGATGGAACCAATTCTTTGAATACACCAACTGCTTTTACACCATATTTATTCAGTGCGGGAATAAGGGCAGATTTAAAATAATTGTCCAGTTGTTGCTGGTCAGAACCGAATCGTATTTCGTATTCACGCAATTCATATATTTCCTGCTCAGTTGCATTATTATCGGCTCCTATTACTGGAATTATAGTTGTTGCTAAACCTGCAGTTAGTGAAGATTGAAGAAATTTTCTGCGTTTCATACTGGTCAATGGTTTTATAATAAATGATTTAGATAGAATAAATATATAAATTTAATCCTATTTTCTATAAGGCCGTTCTAATAAATAATCAGAAGTTTAGTGTGTGGAAACTTTTTTGAAGATAGTTTTTACCTCAAACAGAAATCTTATTTATGAAAATAAGCTCATCATAGAGATATAAGCCAATTATGGTTAATATATTTTTAATAACTGCTTTTACGAGAGAATGAGAATAAATATGTTGGGTAAGTTACAGGTCTTTGGCAAGCATTCCTATAGACACTTATTTTTGCTTATGCTTGAAGCTAATAATGTCTTGGCAATATTCCATAGTGGTGAGACCTACAAGTGAAGGATGCCTTTATGCTTTAATTAGAGTTTATAAAGCTTTGGTTTTATCCTAAAGATTCTCCAATACAGAAAAAAACTTTTTGGTCTTAAGTAGTTGAAATTTATGTATCCATCATGAAAGTACAGGATAGTAGCCTCTTATTTATTTAATACATTTAATACTTATAAGTATCCCATTATGAATTCAAACCGTGCTATTTTAAGTTTCTTAATGCTTATTGTTTGCTTTTGTGAGATCAATGCGCAAAATATATTAAGTGATAAGTTTAATCAAGTGAGCCCATTAACATCTGCATATGTTTATCCTACTCGTATCGTATGGAAAGAGGGAAATGTGATACATGCTACAAATTTATTAAAGAGGGGTAATGGTCAGGCAAATTTATACAACCCCAATACTGTTGTATTTAAAAATGAAAATAATCAAATAGGGACTAGCATACTATTAGACTTTGGTATTCAGATGAATGCATCTTTTGAAATCATCACAGGCATGTGGGGAGGCGATAATTTACCGAAAAATGTTCGTATACGTTTCGGGGAATCAGTTAGTGAAGCAATGTCCGAAATTGGCGTTATGGGTGCTACTAATGACCATGCAATACGAGATTTTATGATGCAAGTACCGTGGCTTGGTCGCAATCGATCTGGTGAATCTGGTTTCAGATTTGTACGTATTGATTTTTTAGAACCTAATGCTGAATTACATTTGCGAGAAGTAAGGGCTGTAGCTACCTTTCGAGATGTTCCCTATCTAGGGAGCTTTAAAAGCAGTGATGAAAGACTTAATAAAATATGGGAAGTAGGTGCATACACTGTACACGTTAACATGCAAGACTATTTATGGGATGGTATAAAAAGGGATCGTTTAGTTTGGGTAGGAGATCTTCACCCTGAAGTATCTACTGTCAATACCGTATTTGGGTATAACGAAGTTGTCCCCAGAAGTTTAGATCTTGCGAGAGAATCGACACCGCTACCCAATTGGATGTCTGGACATAGTAGTTATTCGATGTGGTGGATTATCTTGCAATATGATTGGTATATGAATTATGGGAATTTAGGATATTTAAAGGAGCAGCAATCTTATTTACAAGGATTGGTTGAGCAAATTACTGGGAAGGTTGTTAATGGAAAAGAACGGATGGATGGCGCTCGATTTTTAGATTGGCCATCAAGTGAGGATAGTGTAGCTGTACATGCAGGTATTCAAGCACTAACTATAAGATCATTGGAGAATGCATCGGCTCTCTTTCAGATATTAGGTGATGATAGTTCAAAAAATAGATGTGACGAAACAGTTGCGCAGATGCGAAAATATATTCCGCCACTCCATCATTCAAAACAAGCCGCTGCATTGATGTCATTAGTCGGATTAATCGATGCAAAAAAAGCGTATACGGAGGTATTATCTATAGGAGGGGCGAAAAATTTTTCAACCTTTTACGGTTATTACATGCTCGAAGCAATGGCGAAAGCAGGAAAGTATCAAGAGGCTATGGAAATTATCTCGACCTATTGGGGTGCTATGCTGGATCTAGGAGCGACAACATTTTGGGAAGATTTTAATATGGATTGGTTGCCCAATGCCAGTCGTATTGATGAGCTTGTACCAGAAGGAAAATCGGATATACATGCAGATTTTGGAGCTTACTGTTATAAAGGTTTTCGTCATAGCTTGGCACATGGTTGGGCTTCAGGACCAACAGCGTGGTTGTCTGAGCATGTATTAGGAATTAAAGTAGCGCAACCAGGTGGAAGGGCATATACTGTTAAACCTAATTTAGGCGATCTTAATTGGGCAGAAGGAACATTTCCAACACCTTATGGGCAGATATATGTTAAGCATGTGAAAGAACATGGACGTATCAAAACAGTGATCAAAGCACCTAAAGAAGTTAAAATAATACAATCATGAAACAAAAAAAGAATTGTATTTTATTAAATAATACGATGTATTTGTTTCTTGCAGTGTAGAAATGCGTACAGCAATCAGAATATGATCATCACCCTGCTCAATTACTTTGGGGATACCTGGAGTGGTAAATCCACCTTAAGATTTAGGCAATCAAAATTGTGGATGTTTTATAGTAACACAACTTTTATCCAAAACCGCAATAAAAGTTGTGTGCTATAGATTATCAATTAAGGTATAAAAAAGCGATCTATGAATTTTGTTTTTCAACCCAACTGATAAAAAGAACCTTTGTTCTCAATATTCATCTTATTCATTAATATAATTCAGCGCAAAACTCAACCAATCTCCAACTGTATCATCTAAATACACATCAGGCTGAATTCCTATGTTGTCAATTGGATATTGAGGAAGTCTTGCTGAACGATAAGTTGGTAGGTATAGTGTATAATTCTCGCAACCAAACTTAAACTCTCTTATCGAACCATAATCCAACACTCCCATTGAAGGTGTTCCCAAAATTTTCACCTTTTTACTTTGACGTGCTGAAAATAAAAAATTCTCTCCGGCACTTGCTACATTTTTATTTGCTAAAATAATTATTTGTTTAGGTGCTTCTGATTTTAATGCTATCGTATCAATCGTCACTTTTTTACCATCATATAATATAAATTTGCCCAAATTATCTTTATATTCTTTTAGTCCATCTTCAATTTGGCTAATTGCTTTTAAAGAGTCTTTATGGACGTTTTGCATCGCATAATCTCGCAAGCCATTAATAAGCGTATTCGTAGACAAAAATTCGACATTCATTATTCGCAAAGGATTTGTTAAAATATACGGTAGTAGAGGCTGATAAACATCATCAGTACCACCAAAATTATCTCTTATATCAATAATCAGTGCTTTAGATTTTTCAATTTTCTTTTGATTTAGTTTTATGAGCTCCTGTACAGGGGTAATATTGTCATATTTAAAACTTTGGATTTTATATAAAAAACATTTGATGGTAACAACTTTCCATCTACCTCTTTTTCTTTCGGTTTTGATTCTCCCAAATTTTCGTTTTCATTTTTGTTTTTTATACGTGTTTCGATGTAAATATGCTCATCTTTAAAAAAAGAAACATAGTTATTTAACACCTTGATACAGTTGGTATTAGTGGTGGTGTCGGATTTTGCAATAACTAAAGCTTTATGATTATTGTATAAATCGAATTTTCCATCAGTTTTTTGCTTAAAACCTGGATAATCAACTTCTATTTTAGTTATTAAACGTTCTAATGCCATTTGACAATTGCATTCATTTTGAGCAAAAGATATATTTATAATACAAATTATAAAATAGAAAATTAATGGTATTCTTTTCTTCATGCGATATTAATTATTTAGTTTGTTGATGTCATTTTTTTTATTGAGGTTATAATCGATACTGCTAACGTCCGTCTTTCTGAAAATTTTAATTTATATAATCAAATGTACAAAATTATGAAAATCATAGCAGCTACTTAATCGGATTGATTTGTATCTTTTGATTTATGGATTTGCAGATCCACTGTCGTTATTAGAGATTCTTCAATCCCTTGATTGCAGTATTTGTCACAACAGATTTTTAAATCGGAGGTCCGTAAACTATGTCCTGTATATGATAGTCCTGAAGCGCCTTAAATGCTTCAAATCGCGCATACCATTATTCGAATCTTCTTTTAACGTTGTTTGTACCTTCTTTTAAGACGCTTTTAATTTCTCCCATAGTTGCACCGTAGTTGCACCGTCCTTTTCCTTGTGCATGGACGGTGCAAGGGTGGTGCAAGTACGGCGCAGTTACTACTTTTGTTAAAAGCGGGGTACTAGCATGTAGCCTTATGGTGCAAAAGAGGTATTTATATCTTGCGGTAAATCTAAGTTGTTTTATTGTCTGATGGTGCTTAACTTCAAATGTTGGAACTATATAAACCGATATCAGGCTATATTTAACGTTATCATGACACGTTGCTTCTGTATTTCCAGCAAATTAAAACAAACTATTTTAAGGAATTAACGTTCTGGCACCAGCGAATGGAAACAAAAGCCAAGTAAGAACGAATAAAAACCGCATATGTAAACTGGTTTAAACTTTAAACTGTAATTATAAGGAAGAAACTGTCAAAAATCAGAAAGGATTTAATCGCTTTACTATTCTGGTTATTTTGATAGCTAATCTTTAATTTGAATAATTATTTCACAGACATGAGATATTATTTATATTTTTAGTATTATAATCTGGATAGAGAAGATGGCAAAACAAATTAAGGCGTTAAAATGTCCACATTGTGGTAGTGTTAAGAAGCAGAATATTAAAGAAGACCATTATATCTGCAACAATTGTGGCACCGAGTACTTTTTGGATAATGACGATATTAACGTCAATGTAAAGCATCAATACGGCCACGGAAGATTTAATGGACTAGATCCGAAAACAAAAAAGTATCTATTTTTTGTTGTAGCTGGCATTTTGTTCTTTGTTTTTTTAGTAGTATCATCAGAACCTGTGGAAACAAAAGTGGAGGTATTTCGACTTTAGTCTCTTCCGACGATTCACCTAAGAAGAAGGAATATGTAGATCGAATCAAGGAATATTTAGCATTTACAGCATATAATAGTAAAAATCCGATGTTTCTTTTTATTATTAATCGTAGCAAAGATGCTTTTTCTCGGGAAGGTGCTGAATATTTTGCACGTTTTTATGATCCATTAAAAGAGAAATAGTTAATGATATCCCACTTTCAGGATGGAAAGATGATTTTTATATACAAACTCGGGTTTTTAGCGATGGTGGATTTTATATCTGTGCTGATAAGAGCAATAAGGTTTATAAAATTGATCCGGCAAAAAATGAAGTCATAGATGTAACGAATACCTTTTTTGGTGATGTTCCTGAATTTTCTTCTGGTATAGCTACTTTAAAATTTACACAAGATCGGGAAGGAGATGGTTTTAATATCATGACCAACGATGGGAAGGAATACTACTATTACCCTTTAGTTCGAAAAATCTATAAAGATCATATGCAGAGACGTGAGGCCGGTACAGGGCTTGCCAGCCTGTTGCCAGGCGCTAGAACGTCTGTTTATTATACATTTTCCGAAAAAAGCAGTGATTACCCAGAAGAGAAAATCCAATTGATAAAATATTGGTATAAAAACAATTCCGGTTATCCGATCATGCTTCCTTATAGTTATCAAGTGAGTTGGCAGAAGGTGTATCAATATCCAAAGAAGTCTGGTATCTATTACGGTTCATTTCCATATACAAAGAAATTGGTGAAAGAACCTCGGATTACAAAATTTGTTGATCTCACACCAGATCGTCTTTATTTTAAAGCTGATATCGGATTCCAAGATAGTACGAGTTTGTATATTACAGGATTGCCAGATGCCAATCCTGAAGGTCATACCTATATTCAGAAAATCGATACCGAAAGTGGGAAAATCATTTGGACCTATACACCCAAAGTGATAATTACGCTGTTGAAAGTGATATGTACGGTTATACTGGAGGAGTTGTTTTTAGCTATTACGATAGATCGGGGACTTCCAGTTCCAATCGGATCATTATTATAGCTAATGATGGTACAGTACTGAAAGATATAGACAGAGACGAAATATTTAAAAGATAGAACATGGGACTATTTAATTTTTTTAAGAGGCAAATAGCCACGGTTATAGAATGGCAACCACAGGATCAAAACGTATTGATATGGCGGTATCGGGCAGCTACAGGCGAAATAAAAAATGCAAGTAAATTGATTATTTCTCCGGGACAGGGATGTGTTCTTGTTTATGAAGGCAGGATTACAGATGTGATCGACGAGGACGGGGTATACAACATCCGCACAGATAATCATCCATTTATCACTTCTTTGCTCAAAGTCGCACAGTTGTTTGAAAGCGAGCATAAAATGGGACTTTACTATTATCGTAAAGCTGAAGTTCTGAATCAGGGCTGGGGTACAGCTTCACCGATCAAGTATTTTGACGACTATTATAAGATTCCTATTCAGCTCTCAGCTTATGGTAATTTTTCGTATCGACTCAAAGATCCGGCGAAGTTTTTTTCCAACTATGTCGGCTCACAGGATAACTATACTACCGAGTCTTTTCGTGAAGTCGTGCAGTCTCGAATTCTTCAAGTCTTAACTTCTAGTTTTGCGAAAGAAAAATTAGCTTTTACGGAGATAGATGCAGAGATTGATCGCTTGTCTAGAGGTATGAAAGAACAGCTCCTACAAGATCTAGAAACATTCGGCGTTCAGCTACATGATTTCAGGATTGAGGGTAATTCTTTTGATCAGGATACTCAAGATCGTATTGGAAAGATTGCTGATATTACTGCTGACAGCCATGCGGCGACTGAAGGTGGTCTTAGCTATGTTGAGTTGGAAAAACTCCGTGCGTTGCGTGACGCTGCTAAAAATGAAGGCGGTTTAGCGGGTGCAGGAGTGGGATTGGGAGCAGGTATGAGCTTAGGAAAAGTATTTAGTAATTCAATTGATGAAGTTACACAGCCTGTGGCGGGTGTAGATCCTATGGAGCAATTAAGAAAGTTAAAACTGCTGCTCGACGAAAATATCATTACGCAGGAAGAATTTGATCAGAAGAAAAAAGAGTATTTAAATAAATTTTAGCCGATGAAACATCTCATTACATTTCTATTTGTAGCGTCATTACTCGTATTGGGATTTGTCGCCCTGAATTATATCTGGAATTGGTTCCCGATAGATTATACTGGACTCGTAAAAGTGTTTATATCTATATTGGTTGTTATTTTCATTGGGACAGGGCTTGCAATGGTCTTTAGTGCTGGATATGCAAGAAGAGATAATCAGCGGGATGTAGGAAAAAAGATTAATCTTATTTCATAGAAATGAACTTAAGTGTTGATCATAAATATGCTTAGAAGAGCTTCATCTTCAAAATTATTTTAATCAAAGTAAGAATGCTCAATAAGAGTAAGATTTCCATGTGATATAAAAACGTATAACAGTCGTTCATTATTGTAAAATAAAAATCAAAGTGGGATTAAAAGAACGCGAGGACGTAAAAGAAATTACTGCGCAATGCCAAATTGGAAATAATACCACCATTCAACTGCTTAAGAAATTGAATTTTGCAGAAGTCAATAGTAAATATTCGATGTTACTCCGGGCTTTTCCTACGTGTGGTGTTTAGTGATCTTGTGTAAACTAATTCCGATTATTGGCAATATATTCTATATAGATAACACCTGTGTTAGATGTTATTATAAAAGACCCTCTATAAATCAACGCACTATACAAATACCCGTAGCGAATCATATCCTTTACTTCACGTGTAATTATTTGTTAATTAAAGCAGTAATAATTATCTTGGTGAAGGGTAATTTATGTTGCCTTAGATATTAAGCATTAGATTATGATTTTTAAAAGAGCAGTGAAAATTCTTGCTATTATATTTGTTTTCATCACTATCGTCACACCATTATTTGCACAGCGAAAATTTGATATACAGGGTACTGGAAAACAAATACTGGATGGATAATAATATATTTAAGCTATAGAAATGAAGGGCGATATATGTTGGATTCCACATTTGTTAAGAATGAAGGAAATATACCTATTCGGGCTTCTTTGTATCGGAATCAGAATCCTACGCACAATTATGATTTTATTTACGATCGGTTAAGCTTATACCTCGAAGAGGGAATAATTTCTGTTCAAAGTATGGATTCGTTAAATAATGCGCGTATAAGTGGAACTGCTGTCAATAATACGTTTCAACTATTATAGGAAAGATTAGCTCTTTTGGAAAAAGAACGACTTTCAATAAAAGATCCAGATTACTTTAGCGAAGAAGAAAGGAAAGATACTGCTTTAGTAAATAAGAATAGGAGTTTACTGGAAGCTAATTATTATAAACAATTTGATGTTCAACTAGCATTTGCCAAAGAATTTTTTAACTCCTATGTCAGTCTAGATCTTGTGAACAACATAGCCAGGAATAATAAATACAATCATTTAGCGGAAGAGGTATTTAATTTATTATCTGATAGTCTACTGCAATTGCCAAAGGCTACAGTAACAAAAGAGTCTTTTTTAAATAAAAACAAGGTTCGCATTGGATCTATTGCCCCTGAATTTGAAATGAACGATAGGTTTGGAAGAAATATTAAATTGTCAAACTACAGAGGTAAGTATTTATTGTTAGATTTTTGGGCGTCGTGGTGTTTACCCTGTAGACAAGAACATCCTAACTTAGTAGCGCTGTATGATGATTTTAAGGTAGCTAATTTTGATATTTTGAGCGTTTCTATAGATAGTAAAAAAGATAAGTGGCTAAATGCTATTATTGAAGATGGTTTAATATGGGGTCAAATTTCTGATCTTAAAGCTAGTAACGGCGAGGTTTACTTGAAGTACGGTATAAGTACTATACCGTGCAACTTTTTACTTGATCCCCGGGGAAAAGTGATTGCTAAGGATTTAAACGGTCAAGATTTGAGAGATAAAATAAAAGAAGTGGTGAATATACAAGCGAATATGCACTAATTATGTTTATAAATATAATTTTGCTGTTTGAAATTTGTTTACAGGATCGAGTAGCTCACTGTTTTTGTTTTCCATATTTATTCATACAAGTAGATCTATTTAACTCGTATCTTAATGAAGCCCATATCAATAGATCTTGCTTTTTACTTCCTTCTCTAGAAAATGGTTATCTTTAAACTTGATATAACTCCAAAATTGAATATAGGGGAATAAGCAGGGCGGGCGTTACCCTATATTTGCATAAAGCAATAGCGCTGTCAAAAATGAACCATGTGATTACTTCTATGAGCGCTTAGGTCAAGAACGCTTAATGATATAATTGATAAAGACTTTAATTTATGGATACTAATCCACAAAATGTATTAGATTATACAAATAACAACACCATTTTTATGGTATGGAATATTAAGAGTGGTATTGAGGTAAAAGAAACCTTCAAACAGCTCTGTGCTCTTATCATTAATCTTAATAATTCTGGAAATGTTCGCTTTCCAAATTCCGGAGCTAGCGTGGTCATGGGTATCAGTTTGGAAGCTTGGATTAAATTAGATTTACCTTTGCCGTTACCTAAGGAGTTTGAAGTTTTTGAACAAATTACGGGGAGCAAACATACAGCGGTATCCACAAGAGGAGATCTTCATTTTCACGTCAGAGCTAGTGAAAATAGTTATTGTATCGATACGGCAGCAGTTATTTCCACACTACTGCAAAATATAGCAGTTTGCGTAGAAGAAGTGCATGGTTTTAGATATTGGGACAGTCGCAGTATTCTTGGATTCGTAGACGGTACCGAAAATCCGCATGGCCAAGAAAGGGCCACTTCTGGAATTATAGGTGATGAAGATCCCGCTTATAAAGGATGTAGTTATTTGTTTGTACAGCAATATTTACATAATATGTCTGCATGGAAATCTTTGCCCGTGAGTGAACAGGAAAAAGTTATTGGTAGGTCGAAATCTGATGATATCGAGATGCCTGATGGTGTAAAACCCTCAAATTCACATTCAGCACTTGCAAATGTGGGTGATGATCTTAAAATTGTTCGAGACAATATGCCTTTTGGTAAAGTAGGGACCAATGAAATGGGGACTTATTTTATTGCTTACGCCAGCTCGTTTATTACGATAAAAAAGATGCTAAACAATATGTTTATCGGCGTGCCTGTAGGTAATTATGATCGAATATTAGATTTTAGCACTGCAAAAACGGGTACTTTATTTTTTGTTCTAACATTCGATATGCTGGATGCATTTTCGGACTAGGATATCGCTATCGATTAAATATAGCAAGACATACTGTAAATTTTAAAAGACTTAAAATCTGCGGTAAACGAATAAAGCCATTCTATAAGGAATGGCTTTATTCGTTTACATAAACTTACGGTATTACGTGTATTGATTAAAACTAGTCTTATTGCAGCTTGGGCTCACTATATTACTGTTAGGTAAGTAGTTATTGCGTATCAGCATGATCTATGAAGACCGTGTTTTATTATTTTCGGTATCTTTTCTATACCGCTTACATACTCCATATTTCTAGTCTTTTTATACTGTATGCCTATTATTTTTGTAGTAAGATAAATCAAATTAGATTAGGCAAACATGAAAGAGAAGTTTTTAATCGCCCTCACAGCACAATATAAAGATCTGGGATTTGGGGCAAATGCAATTGTAAAAGTAGCTCACTATTTAGCAAAAAAAGTACTTTATGAAGAAGATATTGATGGGGTTTTCCAAGATGTAAAAGGGTTGTTAAATACTTTTCAAACTGATGGAGATATAGGTGGTTAGCTTATGGTTGAAAAAGTTAAAGTGTTCATCATGAATTCTTGGCTATTGTTGCCAATAACTTTTGATTTATTTCTGTTTTGAAAAATAGAATCTATGAGCTCTCCTGTTGGAGGGCTTTTTTTAACATAAATACTTGAATTATGAAAATAGGACAAAAAGGATTACAACTAATAAAAGATTTTGAAGGTTGGTATAGCACTCCCTATAGGGATCCCATAGGTATTGCGACTATTGGCTACGGATTTACCTATTACTTACCTAACCGTCGAAAAGTGAAGATGGATGATCCACCATTAACCAAGATAGAAGGAGAAGCTATGCTTTTAGAAATTCTATCCAATTATGAGAATGACGTTAAACGATTGTTAATGAAAAAATTAAATCAAAATCAATTCGATGCATTAGTGTCTTTTACTTACAATCTTGGCGCAACTAATTTAGGAAGGTCAACATTGCTAAGGAAGATTAATACCAATCCTGAAGACACTCGTATTGTTGAAGAATTTCTAAAATGGAATAAGGCTGGAGGGAAGATTTTACCTGGTCTTATTCGCAGAAGACAGGCAGAATCAGATTTATATTTTAGTTAGTGTATATGGAATTGGTAGAATTATTAGAGCGGTTTGGAGCTCCGTTGATTACTGGAATCTGCGGTTATCTCGTTGGGCGTCCAAAACAAAAAGCAGAGGTGGAAGCCACCAATGTTGAAAATGCAGGTAAAGTCATAGATAAATGGGCCAGTTATGCAGATCATCTGGAGAAAAACATTGAACAGTTGCGTGCTGCAATTGAAGAATTGAATGAAGCACTGGAGCTAGTTAATGATGAAAAAGCTTTTTGTGCAAAGACATTAACGAAGTTACAGATTGAATACGATGACCTCAAAAAGCTTTATAACGAGTTACAGATTGAATTAAGGAGGATGAAAAATGAAAAAATTATTAAAATTGACCGCCATCATGTTACTGGTGAGTAGCTGCGGTCTCTTAAAGAAAAAATCGAAGGTAGTAGAATCACAAAAGTATGAAGCCGGCACAACAATGCAGGGAGATTTCCGGTATAATCACCAAACTCAAATAAAAAGGAAAGCGAATGTACAATCATTTGCTAAGTTAGATGGTGAGTCTAAAACAGAATTTGAAGGAGAAGATATTACGCTGGAAAAAAATGGAAACGTTCGAATGGGTAAAGGAAAAGTCATTATTCATGAAATCGAGCGATCCAATACAATGCAATTAGTAAATCGGACAGAAGATATAAATTACTCTGAAAAAAAACAAGCATCCCATGCGGCAAAACAAAGAGTTGCTTTTAAAAAAGTTTCGTCAAAGCAGGCAAGTAAGCCGGAATACCACTTCTTTATCTGGTTTTTCGCAGCCTTAATTATTCTGATATTTCTTTGGTTCCGCTGGCTAAAGAAAAAGATTAAATAATTATGCTTCATAAAATAAAAAGACCACTTATAGTTTGATAAGATGGTCTTTTATTATTTCTTGAAGGCGGTTTCTGTATGGGCAGTGTAAATGGTTTTTCTGATTAAATTCCTGGTTTATTTTTAGAAATAAATGCATATTAGACTTTATGTATGAGGCGTGCTGTTATAATCAATTTCTGATTAGGTAATTCCACATAACGATATTACTTATTTAGTTACTATTAAATCGGCTATGAATGAGATAATAATTTGCGATCTGTTTGATTTCTTTTTTAAAATCACTGTAGAGATCGTATTGATTACATGCGCAGATAATAGATTTTTGTAAAGTATCGTTGCTGATATTTAAATAAGGTGAAGTTTCCTTATAAATGGAGCTTTTAACCTTGGTTTTTAATAATACTAATTTTTCAGGTTGAAAGATTCTTAATACAACCGATATGGCTTTATAGCGATGTTGGATATCTTTATAGTTGATATATTCACCTCTGATCTGCACAGGATTGATACCCACAAAAGCACAGTAGCAGTCAAGTACCGCATGAATTTTGGACAAATCAGGTTCATACATCTTATTGATCGTTTTAGTACTTCCGGATGATTTTCTGTTAAAAAGTTCATAATAAAAGAATGATATAATGTGTTCATGTTTTTAATTGTTAATCGTTTTATAATTCAGTTAGCGGAATACAAAGCTGTCATAATCGGACACTTGATGATGATCTGGACTGGAATTGTGATCAATGATTCCGGATGAGCAGATTATTAGGTCGTGTGGCTAATGCTAGTGGTGCTGATTTTATTTTCATAATCTAATTTTTGACTTATATATTGCTATAATATTTAAATGGAATTTCAAACGTTAAACAAAGTTAAACATTAAAGTTAAACTCACAAGATTTTTTGAAATTAATTTTAGGCTGTTATAACACTAATATTGAAAATTATAAACTTTTTTGTTTACAATTAAATTATTGAAATAGAATGTTTTATGTATTTTTTATTGCAAATTATTTGTTAAGGTTAACTAGATTGTGTAACTTAGTCTCAGGTTGTTATGTTATTGTGTAACAATTGTTAAATACTATGAAGATCATGGAATTATACCTAAGTAATAATTTTGAGGTATTACGATTGGAAATGAAGGTGACCAATCGTGAATTTGCAGCTATTTTAGGTGTAAGAGAGCAAGTCTATTCACGTATTAAAAAAGGCGAATATCCAATTGGTCTTACGATGAAGACGCGCATAGAAAATGCCTTTCCGAAGGTCAATTATGATTGGTTGGTGCATAATAGTGGAGAACGTGAGAAGCGTGAATTTGCTGTTCAGTCAGGTTCTGTTTCTATGATGCATGTGGGCAACGGTAAATCCATCGGTTATTTTTCGGATGAAGTGAAATTCATGGATGAAAATAAAAATAATATCTTTTTTGAAGTTTCCCCTGGTCGCTATTTGATGCAAACCAAATTAGTGACGGAGAAGGCAAAAGCGGGTTATTTATCAGGTTTTTCCGATTCTGAATATATGGATGATTTACCTGCACATTTTATTACGGTCAATGAGTTCCACCGTGGTATATATCGTTCTTTTGAAGTCAGTGGCGACAGTATGACAGATGGAACGGATGCAAGTGTTTTGGATGGCGATATCGTTACTGGACGTTTGATAAAAAGAGAATTGTGGCAATCTAAATTTCATACCCATAAATATCGCTATTGGGTTATTGTCCACCGCTACGAAGGTGTCATTATCAAAGAATTATCGATCATGATGTTGAGAAAGGAATACTTACCTTACATTCTCTAAATACCGATAAGGATAGATATCCAGATTTTACGATTATTCTCGATGATGTCGATCAGATATTCAATGTAGTGGATATCAGTCGGTCGCTATAGTCTGCTCAAATAAAAGCTGATGCTCGCACAGTTTATTTTATGATGTGAGAAATCTCTTATTATAACCTGTCGATTAAAGCCAGCTTATTATTAATAAAGTCTGCGTTTTGATTAAATTTTAGAAATTGAAATATTTGGTTCTAACACATACTTAGTCAAAATGATCTGAAGGACAGTTATATAAAGAGGAGCGAGGTCTAGCGAAAATTGCTATTATGTCCTTTTCAAGTACCTTCATGTTGGGTAAAACTGTTTGCTGTCTGAACTTTTTTGAAAAGCAATTTGTTGTGTGATTTTGCAATCATATTTCAAGGAATTTCTTCAACTGTAAAATTTCAATCTCGATTAGCAATTGTAATAAGGCTCAGGTGTTAGCACTTCAATGCCCAAAAGCTCTTGTAAAGGTTGCACATAGGCATCCAATGCATTTGTTCGCCGTAATAAATTGCCACTAAATCATCAGATTTTAATCGAACAAAAAATTCGACATAACCACCACCTTTTGCAGGTAACACATTTTGTACAATAATTTGACTTATATCAGTACGATTAAACTGAATAGCATATTGATCTCCCGTAAAACCAAATGTGTGATCATTTGCTAGCCACACGGCATTGTGATATTGGGTATTTTCATTCAATAATTGTGGTACGGCGATAACATTAGCATTATTTTTATAATCGGGCTGAAAATCTAACCAGGTTTCAAACGATAGAATTTTTGTCGTTTCTGGGTTTAATTCAATTGTGTCACGTGCAATTACTTCCGAATAATCCCTATAATTATTAATCGATAATGATGTTCCGCCGTCATCATATTGACTATCTACATCATAAGTATAACAGATCGACAAACCTATGCCATCTAAATCAAATGTTAGGTATTTTTGATCGTCCCGTTCGTATCCCGCATTTTCGATGTCAGTAGGAATTTCTTCCATCCAAAGTTTACGCAATTCGTAATAACTTTTATCGCTATTCGAGTCAGCATATAATGTTGTAAAATAAGATTGAACAGCAATATTTTGACGATCGTTTTCATCGTAATAAAACTCCAGATTATTTATAACTAAAGAACCTATTCGAACAGGATAATCGATTTTAAAGTAGCTCGTTTCAAACTCTGATTCGTACAAATGACCAATATTCAGTTTTAAGAATTCTTCGTATGATGTATCCCAAGAAACAAATAGAGGGGGAGTTGTTTGTACTTCAAGTCCATCAATATAGTCGCTGTGTCGGTCTGTAAGTATTTGATAATTTGTTTCCTTTTTATCAATCCAAATACGGTGTTTTTGTTCCTTTTTGCTATTTATGATTTTAAAGAATAATACATTGTCAAAGCCAAAACGTTCAGATAGTTGTGGATAGATTTTAGAAAAACCATTTTGCAGAATGGGAATGTAGTGTTGTCTGTAGTCGAACAAAAATAGGTATGGATCCTCACCCAAAATTTCGACGTAAGCATATTTTAATATAGATAAATTAACACGCTCTTCATTGGTATGATCTTCATAAAAAGATGATCATCTTGGATATGGATATTTCCCGGTTGTGTTTCTTTCGGATAAGAATTGTTCTTTTTGAATAGATTGAGCATACGTGTCTGTTTTATATTTGACTGTAATTGAAAAGATTCTCTATATCAAAGATAAGTAGTTTTCTCTTTTGAAGCATTAGCTGAAAATGGGGGTTTTTGACTGCCAGATCAATTCTATATGAAAATATCCAATCGGAAATTTCAGATCTCAATTGGACAAATTTAAAAAATCACCATTCTCATTTTAAGCTGCCAATCCAAATAAAAATACATTGTATCCATTTGGGCGTCACACGTTTTGTAATACAGAAATATAAGTCGCAATTTTTAGTGAGAGCCAAGTCGTAAGATGTGGTTTTTTTATATTTTTATTTAGGCCAATGATATGTGGATCTTATCTCTTTTTTAATCATAAGTTGGATGTTTTTTAGAAAAAGAGAATGCGTTTATTTTATTCAATTTCATGTATTTTAAGTTGTCTTTCTGTTCATGGTTAGTACATTAAAAATGTTCTTATCTACTATTGATGATATAAAAAAAGAAAAAGTAATCTCATTTCTTAAACTGGTTTAATTACTTTAATTTCTGTAAGATATAATTTTGACCAATAAAATTCTTAAAAAAATGAATCAGAAGTATTTTCAATTATTTGTTCGCATCACTGTGGCGATTGCATTTTTATCGGCTGTAGCAGACCGGTTTGGCATTTGGGGAAATCCAGGAAGTATGAATGTCTCCTGGGGAGATTGGGGACATTTTGTAGATTACTCCAATACACTTAATTTCTTTGTATCTCCTGCAATCGGAGAGGTTTTAGCGATTATAGCCACGGGTTTAGAAATTGTTTTTTCCTTGCTACTGCTTATTGGATACAAAACAAAAATGATCAGTTTTGCATCTGGTCTTTTATTAACAATTTTTGCTGTATCCATGACAATATCTGTGGGAATTAAACCTACTTTTGATTATTCAGTATGGATAAGTGCCTCCGCATGTTTCCTTTTGGGAACTTTAAATAGATATTCATATAGTTTAGATGGATACTTGATTAATAAATCTTTTAAAACGAAATGTTTGGATTGATTACCTCCTAATTTTAACAGCATTTAGCATTGTTAATTCATTTCTTCAGCATATCATAGCAAGAACTACGAATATAAATACTGGAGTGAAAATCACAGAACATCCCGTCGTCGTGAAATGAATGGATTTTAGAGGGTTTGTATAGAGCGCCGTCACGTGCTATTTTTTCGGGATGTATTAAAGTAATTAACTTTATTACATACTTTTATAAGGAATTGGTTCTGGTCATTTATGGTGTTTTGAGCATCTATTATTGAAAAATAATCATTTTTGAACTTCCGCCAATTTCATATTAAAAAAGACAGATTGCAATAATCGATTAAGTATTAGTAATAAGGGAAGGAATTATGTGTTTTCTAATTTTTCTTGTAGTTCCCTTCTAAAAGTGATTCCAACGGGAAGGTTCATATTATTGATCTGCACTAGACCATGCTCATATTTGCTGACCTTATTGATAGAAGCAATATACGATTTATGGATGCGGACAAATTTAGAGGCAGGCAATTGTTTTAAAATCTGTTGCGTGGTGATGGCGGTGAGGTACGTCTGTGCTGGAGTGACAATTTTTACATAGTTACCAAAACTTTGTATAAAATCAATTTGTGAAAGCTTAATATCAATAAGCCGACCATCCATACGGATACTGATTGTTTTAGGTTCATCTTCTGATGGAATAACACTATTGTTGTAGGATAGAAAACGTTGTAAAGCTTTAAAAAAGCGAGGAAATGATATAGGTTTCAATAGATAGTCGACCACCCCATAATCATAACTTTCTAAAGCATATTCCGAATATGCTGTTGTCAGTATTATTTTTGGAGGATTATCCAGCATTTTCAAAAACTCCATCCCATTAATTTCTGGCATATCAATATCCAGAAAGATAAGATCAACCCTATTATTTCTCAGATATTCCAGCGCTTCAAATGCATTGTAGCATTGGGCTACCAACTCCAGATCAGCGCTTCTTTCAATATAATTGACCAATACATAATGTGCAGCTGGTTCGTCGTCAACCACAATGCAGCGATTTTTATCCATTGCTAAAGATTTATGACCAAGGAGATCTCAAACTCGTCCTTATTTGCAATCGTATTCAATTGATAGCGATTAGGGTATAATAACTTCAAGCGCGCTACCGTATTTTCTAAACCTATTTTTGCTGAAAATACATTCCTTTTTTTTATGGGGACTGAATTTTGTACATGCAAATATAAGGTCCCTTTTTCAATTTTTATTGAGATCGCTACGTAACAATCTTCTATACTACAGGTACCATGTTTAAAAGCATTCTCAATAAATGTGATCAGCAGCATCGGTGCAATTTGGTTGTTGATTCCCACTTCTGGTTGATAATCAAAATCAATTTTTGTACGATAACCTAAACGTTCGCGTTCCAATTCGATATAACTTGATATAAAATCAATCTCATCGTCCATTGAAACAAATTCCCTGTCGCTGCTTTCCATTTGATAACGTAGTAATTGTGATACTTTGATAATCAGTTCAGAGGTACGTTCCGGAAATTTAAGACTGATCCCATAGATTGTATTTAAAGTATTAAACAAAAAGTGAGGATTCAGCTGCTTTTTTAAATTAGACAATTGCGTTTGATTGGAAAGTAGTTCTCTTCTTGTTTTTAATCGCTGGAAACGATAAAATTCGATAAATTGGATACTTCCTAAAATACATACCAGCGATCCCAGCAATACCCCAACTTGATAATGGAAAGTTTTCTGAGCGAGGTTTTTGTACAGAAAGCAATTCTTATAAATTACATTTTCCGTGATTTCCTTTAGAATAAAAGCAAAAACCAGGAGTATTGCGGTCGAAGACAACGCATAAAGTATGGCTTTATTTTTTTTAATCAGAATTGGCAGCAGAAAAAAACGGTTCACCTGTGCGTGTATGTATAAGATCAGAAAATAGACCAACCCCATTAAAAAGCCTTTCCAGCTTAAGATCAAAATCCAATCATTCAAAGTAAAGAGGATAAATGAGAAAATCAATAATGCGATTTCCTGTATGATCTTATTCTCCAGAATCTTTCTCATAATCCCTTGTTTTTGTTAAAAATCTGTTACAAAGTAAAAGTATTAAGTTTATAACCACCGAAAAATAAATGACGAATTAAATTGGTCACTTTTAAACGCTATAGATCATTTTAAACTAATACTGCATCGTACTTGGGGCTTATCTTCGTTTCCATAAAATGATATATAACCTATGCTGAAATTGAATTTAGTGTTGTCATTGGCTGTATCACTTGCGACCTCAACCTCATTTGCACAGAAGCTTACCATCCGAGATGCTGTAGACCAAGGTCTTGCAAATTATGGAATGATCAAGGCAAAGACGTATTATGTCCAATCCTCACTACAGACCAACGAACAAGTAAAACGCGACTTCTGGCCTAATTTGACAGTCGTAGCACAACAAGATTATGGAACCATTAATGGACAAAATGGTCCATTATACGGATTTGGGGGGCTGGGAGTAGCTTCCTCAGGAGCAGCCCTTCCAGAACAGAATTGGAATGCTGCCTTTGGAGCCCTGTATCTAGCAAACATCAATTGGGATATCTACACTTTTGGCCGAAAAAGGAACGAATAGAATTGAGTAAGGCCGATAGTAAACGACTAGAAATTGATCTCCAACAAGAACAATTTCAACATAAGATCAGGATTGCAGCCGCTTACTTAAATCTTCTGGCGAGTCAGCGTCTCCAAAAAAATCAACATAAAAATCTAGATCGCGCATTAGTCTTTTTTAATATTGCGGCCACTAAAGCCAAGAATGGGATTTTGCCCGGTGTCGATTCAACCTTGGCTTCGGCTGAGGTCTCTCGTGCAAAAATCAGCTTGAATCAAGCTGGAGAAAATGTGAAAGAACAAAATAATAAATTAACGGTATTGATGGGAATCAATGCAACAGACCTTCAAATTGACACGGGGTTAGTGACAAGAACACCAGCTCAGCCGCTTGCAGTAGATGTATCTCTGGTAGGCAATAATCCTATACTTCAATATTACAGAAGTCGAATTGAAGTTGGTAAGCAACAGCTAAAGTTATCAAGCAAAGAATACTTACCAACTCTGTCTGCCTTTGGTGTATTCCAGGCACGCGGTTCTGGACTTTCCAAAAAGTGAAGATACAACAAATCTTCAACCGTAACCGTCCTA
>NZ_ASZT02000071.1:0-26227 GCF_001006065.1 Sphingobacterium sp. IITKGP-BTPF85 | reverse complement strand
AGTGAGTGGCAATAACCCTCACCCCGTACGGCAGGTTACAAGACTCAATTATTTTATAATAAGAGCCAAAGTAACCTTCGCCCCCCTTAACTTACTAACCTTCTAACTATCTAACTAATGCATCACGTAGTGAGTCCTACCCCACTAACTATTCCAATCAATACCAATATGTCAAAGAACTAAGTAGTTTAATCTTGGTTTATAATTCTTCTTGCAGAGGAACACATTACATTTTGTCTTTACCAACAAACTTTCGTAATTTTAAATCAAATTTATACTTTGTCAACCATAATCATTCCATGGTATCCTACCGATTTACCGGTATAGTACCGATCCACAAAATCATAGCATATGAACACTATTTTTGAAGAAAAAAAAGAAACCATGCACATCGGTCACAATATAAAACGGATAAGAGAAATTCAAGGAATTAAACAAGAGGCCCTTGGGCAATTATGCAGAAGCAAATACTCTCAACAACGTATTTCTGATTTTGAAAATATGGTTGCTTTTGACGAACCTCTTTTAAAAGAATTGGCAGATGCACTTGGGGTAACACCAGATTTCGTCAAATCGTTTAAAGACGAAAATGTAATATATAATATCCAGAATAACACGAATACATTTAATGATCATGCAATAGATCAAAGTCATAGTCAGCATACCCAACCAACATTCAATTCTGATGGTTCCGACAAATTATTGGCACTACTGGAAAAATTCATTGAGGAAGACCGTATCAAAACACAATCTATTGCAGCATTAAGTAAAGCGGTTTTAGATCTGGCCAGTGAAGTGAAAAAATTGAAAGAGGATAGAAATAGTTAATTGATCAAATATTCAACATCTCATCATATATTTTATGAGCAATCTCAGCTTATGCAATACCTTTGAATAAGCTGAGACGCCGAAAACTTATAGAAGTACAAAATTCAAGCACTCTATCAAGGATAATGTTGTTAACTCTTTATCTATCTTGAACATACTAGACCACTATGATTAATCAGATCATTTTTAGTACTTACACGTACTAATCAACAATATTTAACAAGGCCTTAGCATGCGCTAGTGCTGCAGAGGTCGGTTTTATTCCGCTCAACATCTGAGCGATTTCTTTGATGCGCTCTTCTTGATTTAAAAGCACAATATTAGATTTTGTTTTATCACCTTCATCAATTTTGTAGACTTTAAAATGAGATCTTCCTTTTGATGCGATCTGAGGTAAATGAGAAATCGCAATAACCTGCATATCCCCAGCCAAGCGTTCCATGATTTCCCCAACTTTCAATGCTACTTCACCAGAAATACCGGTGTCAATTTCATCAAAAATAATCGTCGGTAATGCTGAGCTCTTTGCAATCAAAGATTTAATCGCAAGCATAACACGCGATAACTCTCCACCTGAAGCAACCTTATGAATTGTCTGTAATTCCTGTCCTTTATTTGCCGAAAATAGAAATTGGATGCTGTTCATTCCATTTTCTTTCAGTTCATTTTCCGCTAAATCCTCCAGCTTCACTTCCAGTTTGGCATTGGGCATGCCTACTTCCGCTAAGATTGAAACGACATGCTTTTCAATTTGAGGTAAAGCTTTTTTCCGCAATTCTGTTAATGCTTTTCCTTTTTCCAAAGCCTGCTGATAAGTCTCGGTCAACTCTTTCTCTAAGGCAATAATTCGCTCATCCTGACTATTAACATCCAGTAGTTTTTGTTCTAAAGCATCTTTGATTGCTATTAAGTCTTCAACTGTATCGACATGATGCTTCTTTTGAAGGTTATAAATCAAACTCAGACGTTCATTGATCAACAATAATTTGTCCTGATCCAAATTTGTTCCCTGCTCCAGATAACCAATTTCTGTAGCAATGTCCTTAGCCTCTATCCAGACACTCCGAAGTCGATTGACCAGATCGGGCAAAGCTGTAAGATAAGAAGCGACAGACTCTAACTGACCTAAAGATTCTTTCACCTGTAAGATTACGTTCTGCTCCTGCTCCTCTAAGATATGTACGGCACCAAGTAAGCCTTCTTTTTATCTCTTCTGCATTCTCAAGTTGTTGCTGCTCGGCCTCCAAATTTACCTGCTCATCTGCAGTTAGCGATGCTTGATGAAGCTCATCAAACTGAAATTGATTAAAATCTGCTTCAATATGAGCCTGCTTGGCTTGTTCCTTTATCTTTCTTAATTCGTTTTTAACTTTTTTATACCTCAAAAATGAGGTTAGGTAACCCGCTTTTAAAGCAGTGGACTTTGCGACATTATCCACGACCAAAAACTGAAATTCTTCCGTATTGATCTGCAAGGTGGCATGCTGTGAATGAATATCAATCAACTTTTCACCTAAACTTTTAAGGATAGCTAAGGTAACTGGTGAATCGTTCACAAAAGCACGCGACTTACCATCTACACTAATTTCACGACGAATAATGGTTTCATTTTCATAATCCAGATCATGTTCCTGAAAAAAACCTTTCAGATCGTATGCTTCAATTTGAAAAAAACCTTCAATGCTGCATTTCTTATTTTGATTAAAAAAATATTTTCCTTCTACCTACTTCCTAAAATAAGGGATAGCGCACCCATGATAATTGACTTACCCGCACCGGTTTCACCTGTGATGATATTCAATCCTTTATCAAATTGAATTGATAATTCGTCAATCAATGCGTAATTCTTAATATCTAATCTCGCTAGCATATTTTTTTATGTGTCTATTTTTTGACTTAATTTATATGAGATTAATCTTGAACGCTATCAAATTTAAACGAATATATCGCTCTCTCCGTTACCATCAAGAATTATTTAATATCGGAAAGATAATAAATATTATCTTTTTATAAGCTAACTGAAAACGAGCTAACTATAAAAATTTCCAGCACTAAGATAAAACAATAAATGATAATTTACTAATATAAATAGCTAAAAATCTATTTATATTAGTATAAATAAGCGGTATGTGGAAGAAAAACAAACCTATATAACCATATAGCAGTACAAAAATATATGTAAGGGAGACAAGGTAAATAAGCGAATGTATACGAAGTGCGCGCGTTAATTTGTATTAGCACAAAAGGGAAAAGAACACTTCGGCAAGTATCATCAGTAAAAGTATTTTCAATAAAAAAAGACAGGCACGATAAATTTTCGTATACCTGTCTTTCAGATCTCTGCCTAGCGAAAGCAGAAACTTATCGTTATTTAAAAATCACAGTTGGCGCAATTCCCGTCCAGGATTTTGGAATATTCTTCAAGCCAAATAGCTTAGCGAGTACCAAAGAGGTATTTTTATTACTATTAAAAACTGATCAGTAAGCCCTAGATTTTTAATTTTTGGACCGGTAATCGCCCATGGAATCTGCATTTCATTCATAGTCACGCCACCATGACCTTTTTTTATACCGCCATGATCTGTAATAAACAAAAAGTAGGTGTCATCGTAAAGCTTTTGTTCTTTAAGCTTATCAATGAAATTACCGATTTCTACATCCACCTCTTCAATTGCTGTAATATACTGCGGCGACATCCATCCATATTCATGTCCTGCATGGTCTGTATGCACACTATACAAAAAGACTAAAGTAGGATCATTTTTATTTTTCTCTATAAATTTCAATGCCTTTGCATAATTATCTTTATACCTGTCCCCTTCCTCAAAGGAGACTTCATCCAAATATTTTTTGTTAATTGGATTGATTAATTCGGCCCAGTTGTAGTAAAATGCTGTTTTTGCATTGTTTTTTTTATCTTTTAATACCTTGAAGATAGACGGACTATATCCCTGCTCATCTGTTTCTATGGCTTTTAATGTATGGTTTTCCATTGTCCAGTTGTTGGCTGTTATACCGTGTTCTTCCGGTCCCTGTCCCGTTAAATGACTTGTCCAATTGGGCAATGTGATCGATGGCATTACGGGCCTATTTGTCAACGTAATCAGCCCTTTTTCAAATAACCGATCAATATTAGGGTGTTTAGAACCGTTGAACCCTTCAGTACTAAAACCATCAAGGCCAATTATAACTACCCTTTGTGCGTTTACATTAACGTAAACCAGTATAAACAATGCTACTATTAATACTCTTATTTTCATGATATTATATATTATATTTTTTAACAGAATTTCACTCACTGCATCACCAGAACAATTCGGTCCCATTACATTGGTAAAACTAAAGTTAGAAAATATCTTTTGTTTAGCAAACATAAACTTTGTTTATTAAAACTAAAATTACAATTTCTTAAACCACCGTTTACCTACTGATAAGCAACCTTTTATTAAATACCTACTCTTTCTTTTAAAACAAAATTCATCTATAGCATATTGTATCCATAGTAGCAGTTCCCAATCTATTATTCCAGGTACAGGAGGCAACATTATTCCTGCGCGAAATTATTTTTATGAAATAAAACTAATTACCGCATCTTTATATAAATTACTAAATGAACAAGATGGAGATAACAAAGATTTCATTAACAATTGGTAGCATCATCATCAGTGGCAGTTTATTTGCACAGAGCCCCAAAATTATTAAGACGGTTTTAAAAGAGGTTATGCTGTATACCAATGCGGCTGAACTGAATCATCATGCTACCGTAAACCTGCCCACAGGAACTAGTGAACTTGTATTTACACATGTTGCAAATGGCATCGATGAAAACAGTATTCAGATCGGAAGCTCTCCTAACGTAACGGTGATGTCCGTACGGTCAGCTGTCAATTATATTGGTGCTGATGTCAAAAGTGACGCATTTGTACAAGCAGAGAATTTATACAAAAAGGAGGCTAACGCTTTAAAAGCTTTTGAAAATCAAAAGGCAACGGAAGAAAGTATCTTAAAACTACTGGAAAACAATCAAAAAATAGCTGGAACAAATGGTAGTACCACTGTTGCTGAACTTGCTAAAATGGCCGATTATTATAAGACTAAATACCTGGAGGTAAAAAGTAATATTACCATATTAGAAGATAAAATCGTTAGCCAGCAAGATGTCGTTAACAGAGCAAAAGTCCAGCTAGAAGAGGTACAGGGACAAACAACAGGTTCAGGGGGACAACTGATTGTTCAGGTTATCAATAACCAAGCTGGAAATCAACCTTTCGACATTACGTATACATCTTCACAGGCATCCTGGAATGCATCATATGATCTACGATCCGCTAGTACTACTGCACCGTTGGAAATCATTTACAAAGCGAATGTCACGCAAGAAACCGGAATCGACTGGAAACAGGTTCATCTGACCTTGTCAACAGGTGCTCCGTCTCAATACGGAATAGCGCCAACGCTAGTTCCTTGGCAACTGTATTATAATCAACCCACGTTTCCTCAAGCTTTGCAAAATAAGGCTTCAGGCCTTGTGCTTGATGAGGTCGTTACCATAAGTGACAAAAAAAATATCCGCATTCGGGGAACAAATGGTATCAATGCTTATACACAGCAAAACGAAAATCAGCTGAATACGACATTTGATATTACTATCCCATACGATATTGCATCCAACGGCAAGCCACATAGTGTATCGTTAAAAGAATACAAGCATCCGGCAAATTACAATTATGTAGCGATACCTCGCTTAGATCCTAGCGTTTATCTCATGGCGGAATTAACAGATTACGAAAAACTAAATCTGATGCCCGGAATTGCAAATGTCATGTTCGAAAATATGCTGGTTGGCAAGACCTTTATTGATCCAAATATGTCTACCGATACGCTCAAAATGAGCATGGGGAGAGACAAGATGATCAGCATAAAGCGTGACAAGGTGAATGATCTATCTCAAACCAAGATATTGGGTGGAAGCAAAAAGCAAAGCCTGGTATATGAGATCACTATAAAAAATAATAAGAAGAGCAGTGTAACACTCGACCTACAGGACCAGATACCAATTTCGACAGACAAATCGATGGAAATCACAGTCGATGATCAAGACGGCGCCGAATTAACAAAAGAGACCGGTATACTGAAATGGAATGTCACAGTACCTGCTGGCGCTAGTAAAAAGATCCGATTTGGCTATAGTTTAAAATACCCAAAAGATAAACAGGTAAACATTTATTAAAGTATTCTTTTTTTTAAGCCGCACTAGTGATAGTGCGGCTTTTATTTTTTAATTTCTTTTTGCATAAGTGCTATAATAATAAAAAAAGTTATGTTTGTGTTATGCAGGATTATAGTGCTACATTGAAAAGATTTATGCCCGAAGAGGCTGCTCCCATTATCTCCAGATGGATCAATGATACGGGCTGTTTATTCAAAATATCTAAAACCCGAAGTACAAAACTTGGTGATTATCGTGCACCTTTTCGTACGGCTGGCCATCGCATTTCGGTGAATCATGATCTCAACCCCTATTCCTTCTTGATCACCACCATTCATGAGTTTGCACATCTGCAGACTTGGCAACAGCATAAACATGCTGTGAAGCCGCATGGTAGTGAATGGAAGTCTAATTTTCAAAATTTAATGAATCCATTTTTAGGGCTTCAGATTTTTCCTGCTGAAATTGCCACGGCTGTAGCGCAATATTTAGCAAATCCGGCAGCATCCAGTTGTACTGATCTTCATCTTTTTCGTACCCTTAAAAAATTTGACAAACATGCCGATCAGGTATTAACTGTTGAAATGTTACCTGAAAAAAGTCATTTCAAATTACAGAATGGCCGGGTATTTCAAAAGCAGGAAAAAGTGAGAAAGCGCTACAAATGCGTAGAATTGAGCAGTAACAAAATTTATCTTTTCCATCCTATTGCGGAGATTTATCCTATTGAAACAACACATCAACATGAAAAAACAATTTAAATACATAGCGTTAGGTATAGCATGCATGGGTATGCCGCATCTTGTATCAGCGCAAACGAAGCAAAATACCCTCGATCAAAAAGCTCTCAGCAGCATTACCGAAAAAAGCTATAAGAGCACCATCCTCAAACTTTCATCGGATGATTTATGGGTAGAAAACCCTTTACAAAGGGGGATACTTTGGCGACCAACTATATCGCGGCTCAATTTAAAGCACTAGGACTAAAACCAGGTAATGGCAACAGTTACTTTCAGGAAGTTCCGATGGTAGAGATTACCTCCACTCCCAATGTAAGCCTATCTTTAAAATCTTCGCAAGACGAACTCTCACTAAATAATCTTACAGATTATGTGGTAACAAGCCGTCGTCTGCAGGATCATGTGGAATTGAAAAATACAGAGCTCGTTTTTGTAGGATTTGGTATCGTTGCTCCGGAATATCAGTGGAATGATTATCAAGATCTTGATGTAAAGGGAAAGACTGTCGTTGTCATGGTCAATGATCCCGGACATTATGATAAGTCTTTATTTAAAGGCGATACAATGACCTATTATGGAAGATGGACATACAAATATGAAGAAGCAGCACGTCAAGGTGCCGCAGGCGTTATGATAATCCATCAGACAAAGGCAGCTAGTTACGGTTGGAATGTGATCCGTACAGGCTGGGGAAATGCGCCACAGATGGACTTAGATAATGTGGGAGACCCTCATAAATATGCACAAGTGGAAGGATGGTTATCGACAGAAAGTACATCCAAGCTTTTTAAACTAGCAGGTTATGATGACTCACTAATGGAAAAAGCGAAGAAAAAAGGCTTCAAAGCAGTTCCTTTGGGAATAACAACAAATTTTGAGGTCAGCAATAAAATAAAAAGATCAAAGTCAAATAATGTCATCGCCAGACTTGAAGGTAAAAGCCGTAAAGATGAAAATATTATCTACACCGCACATTGGGATCATCTCGGCATTGGCGAAGCAGTCAATGGAGACTCAATCTATAATGGTGCCATTGATAATGCTGCTGGGGTAGCGGCACTATTTGAGATTGCAAAAGCTTTTAAAGCCGCTAAAAAAGCTCCCGAACGTTCCATTGTATTTCTTGCTGTGACTTCGGAAGAAGACGGATTACTGGGATCGGATTATTATGTTAGAAATCCGATTTACCCTTTAAATAAAACAGTTGCTAATATCAATATGGATGCCTTCAGTGCTGCGGGTGCTACCAAAGATGTATCTATTGTTGGGAAAGGGCAATCGGATATGGATGACTATGCCGAACGTTCTGCTCTCAAATTTGACCGCTATACGAAATCAGAGGGCAATCCTGGATCCGGAGGCTTCTATCGTTCTGATCATTTCAATTTTGCGAAGGTTGGTGTTCCTGCATTTTATGCTGGTAGTGGAAACGATTATCTGGAAAAAGATCGGTTCATTATTGAAAAACGAAAAAAAGCATTAGAGGGCCGTTATCATGCTGTCAACGATGAAGTGATTCCGGAGTGGAATTTTGAAGGTATGTTAGCCGATATTCGACTATTTTTTGATATTGGTTATACCTTAAGTCAAGAAGCGACTTTCCCGAAATGGAAAGAAAAATCTGAATTTAAAGAAATAGGCGAAAAGCGTTAGTTATTTTATACTTTTGTATTCAAAGAATTAATTAAAGAAGAAATTATGTTACACTTACACTCGACATTAGCAATTATCTTATTGTTAGCTCTGATTGTTTCAATCATCATTACCTTTGTAAACTTCTCAGGTAACAAACCGTATAATAGAAAAATTGCGCTGTTAGGTTTTATCGCCTCTCACTTGCAATTATTAATTGGATTGATTTTATTCTTCGTATTAAAATACCCATCCATGATCTCAGGTTCTATTATGAAAGACCCTACGATGCGTTTTAAAATTATCGAGCATCCGCTTACGATGATTATCGCGATTGTGTTAATTTCTATTGGTTATATAAAAGCTAAAAAATTGACTGATGCCAAACAAGCTAACAAAACTGTTTTGATTTTTTACATTCTTGGATTAATCTTAATCTTAGCACGTATTCCTTGGGGAACTTGGTCATTATTTGCATAATTAATTGCTATTCGTACTATAAAAAAATACGCTGTTTCTCTTACGGGAAACAGCGTATTTTTCGACATTTTATCTTGGCGCGGGTAAGTAAATATTTAAAACTTTTAACCCTATGCTTTGTTATATCTTAACCTCCAAAAGGGGGTTAACTGTCATCTAGATAGAACCGTACCAAGGCAATTCAAAGAAAAACAGCGTAAAAAAAACGTCAATTCGAAAGAATTGACGTTTACTATATTTTTATAAAGACTTATTTATTTTTTCCGAATCCTAAAATTCCAAAAACTGTTCTAAAAGCGATAAGAGATGCTACTACAAGGCTAATATTAGCTATTGCTGAAAACATCGATACATGTTGATCAAAGTTTGTGCAAACATCTGGTACAAATCTAATGAATACTCCTATAAGACCCAAAACGATAGCTATTGTTAAAGTCTTGTAATAATGAGTTTGATTTGCGTTATTATCAGTCTTTTTTGGTTCTCTATGTTGTACTGTTTCTGCCATTTCGATTTAATTTTTTTACAAGACAAAGGTACAAATTATTCATTGTTTCGGAAATAAAATAACAAAAACATTTATTGAATTATTAAGGCTATCTATTTTATAAAGAGATAGAAAATGTCTAAAATTGCAACGCAAACAATTTTTAATGAAACATCATGAACTAAATCAGTTCAAATCTTGAAGAATACTGGATTTATGATTGCTTCATTATTGATAAAAAACAAATTATATAATGAAACCATCATGATCTTACAGATCACTAAGTGCAGATCATGATCGCTTCATAACCGTTAAAAACAAATTTAATAATGAAAAAACTATTGTTTCTCCTGCTGTTAATTCCATTTTTGGGGCATGCACAAATGCAAAAAATAGAGAATTTTATAGTAAAAGAAAATTTATCAGGCAATGGGAAACTTGCCATTATAGCTGTAGATTCAGCAGAGAAGACAAATGAACGTATCAACGGTACGTATAAGTTTAGCATTAATGGGTTTACCCAGGACTTACAGTTCCACGATGGAATTGGGGTTCCAAATGATAAAATTGAATCCTCAACATTTGTATTCTTCAAACATAAGAATCAAGACAGATCAAAAGGTCGACTATTTTATATCTATAAATCTGACAAAGGATTGTCAGCATTTGCGATCAGCGGACTTATGTTTCTCATTATCCCGGCAGTGATCTTACTTATTGCTTATGCATTTAAGAAACTATTATTAACGGCAATTGTACTGGCGGTATGTTTCTTTTTCTTCAATCACTCGCAGGGCCTAAATATCTCGTCTATTATAGAGTCTATTTTGCAAGTTTAAAAAATTTGATTTTCTAAAAAGGTAATCCAATACCAAAGTTATACTGAATAAAATTATAACGGTCAGGCCTGTGTGTCTGGTAATACTGATCCTTAAATTCTTTGGAATCGAAAAAATGCTTTAACACCCATTGATCGCTTCCTGAGAATTGCGGATCTTTAACTTTAAGTCCTGCATCCAATCGGATAATAAAATAGTCGGAATCAAAACGAAGTCCAAAACCTGTTCCTATTGCAATCTGACTTAAAAATTTATTAAACTTAAACTCTCCGCCTGGATTTAATTCATTTTCTTTTAATCGCCAGACATTTCCAAAGTCAACGAAGGTAGCACCATTCATCTTAGCTCCTAATACGCTATTTAATATGCGGAAACGATATTCAGCATTTCCTTCAATTTTGATTTCCCCCAATTGATCTAAGTTCCGAAGGTTCAACCGTAAGTCTTCATTGACACTTTCGCGATTATAATTTCCGGGACCCAATGTCCGAGCTTGCCAGGCACGCATGCCATTCATTCCGCCACCGTAAAAGCTTTTCGAAAATCATGAGCGTCGAATTGTTTCCATAAGGAATAGCAATACCTGGATTGATTCTAAAAACAAATTGTCTATTGCCCCCTAGATTACGATAAAGACGATAGTCTAATTCCGTTTTGGCATACTGCAAATAAGGTACTCCAAGAACCTTTTTTTCGCCATCCGCCGTCCGGTCAAACTTAACTACCCGGCTTACAAGATCTAAAATATTACCACTTAAATCTACTGAGCCTTTGAAATAATTAAAATTTTCCTTCTTGGTCAGCTTCTTGGCGTTATAAGTGAATGCGTACTGGGATCCCAGACCAAAATACTCGCGGTTATTACTTCGTACATATAATAAGTACCCCTGATCTATCAGGTTCTGAGCAAAATTATCATTTAAACGTCCTTGTCTATATTCTAACACAATTGGCGTAAAGCTGTGGAATTTATTTGCAGATTCGTGCCAGGAGTAATTTAATGTATTGATAAAGTAACGGTTTGAATAGGTGGCATCCTGATTGAAGATTTGTAAGCTCGTCGAAAAAGTCGTTTTGGCTAAACCATACTGTGCGGTATTGCTAACAGGAAAAGGTGTCATCATACGTGGGACAATCAGATTTACACCGATCTGAATATCATTATTAAAGATTTTGTTAGAAATGCTACCACTAAGTCTAGGGTCAAACAAAATACCATAACGTAATTTTACTTCCAATAGTTCGCTCCGCCAAAGATATTACGATGTGAAAATGTATTTCCGATATTAAAACCGCTCATACCTGAACTCAGTGTAAATTCACCTTCAATCTGATTTCCCATCAACGGACGAGGTACCATCTCATAGAATGCATCCAATTTGTTTGAATCTGTCTTTTGATAATGAATTTTAACACTCCGAAATCCATTCATTTCGTACAAACGATCGTAAGAAAGATTTTCTTTCGTCAGATTGTAGGGATTCCCAGATTTGATATACATATATCTGGTCAATGGTTTCAGACGAAAATTATTTGTTTCGTCTGTGAAATGGATCTTGTTGATGCTGTCAAATGTCTGTTTAATTTCTTTCTTTGCAGTTCCAAAATTTCGAATAGTAACAAAGATATTATCGATGGTATATGCCTGATGTTTTGTTGAATCACTTGGATTTTCAACCTGCACTTCTAAATTTAACTGATTTTTCTTTGACATCGAATCTACAGCAACACGCATGTATTGACGGATATAATCAAAATAGCCATGATCACGCATAGCCATATACAATTTTTCTCTTTCTGTGATCAGGTTTACCGCATCATATTGATCTCCTTCTTTGATAACTGTAGCTGGTTTTACTTCTTTTTTATAAAGGTCGGCAACTATAGGATCTGCAAAGTTGTACGTAATTTTGCTCATGTAGTAGGGATCGCCCTGAGTAACATTAAAATGAATGGTCGCTCTTTTCTTCTTAACTGCTATTTCAGGTGTTACGCTAGCACCAAAATAACCTTTTGTAAATAAAAATCTTTTTATCTGTGTCGCAGATAAATCAACTAAACCAGAATCTAATAAATGGGGGGCTTCACCGACATTTCTGATATTTCGTTTCTTATATTTTCCATCTTTTGTATTAAAAAGATTATAGATAAATAAGTTAACCCGCGAATTGACCTTAATCTCATTCGAGATATAGAGTGAGGTTGTTTCTTTGAGTTCAGGTTTTACGCCATGGATATCCACATGATCTACCAAAGCTTGGTCCTCATTTAAGAAACGTGCTGTACGGCAAGATGTGAAAATTAGCAACAAAAGCGTTATACTTGTAAAAGCTAAAAGGCGTTGATTATTTATCATTAAAAAATGTTGTCAAAAGCACAAATTACTCTAATATCATCACTTCAAAATAAAAAGTTTCGCAAACAACATGGTCTTTTTATTGTCGAAGGAATAAAATCTGTTATCGAATTTCTATCTTCCTCTTATCAAGTTGACAGCTTATTTTATACAGAAGATGTACTCGCAAAAGTGGGTAAAATATCGGGAAAAATAAAATCTTATGTGCTGACTGAAAACGAATTTCAAAAAATCAGCAGCTTAAAATCTCCTCAGGGTATACTGGCTCTGGTACATATACCGAAACAGAAGCATTAGCCATAAAAGATTTCAAAGGACAGCATACCTTACTATTGGACGACATCCAGGATCCTGGAAATCTCGGCACCATTATCCGCACAGCCGAATGGTTTGGTTTTCAACGGATCATTTGTTCGATCGGTACTGTCGATGCTTATAACCCTAAAGTCGTCCAGGCTACAATGGGTTCTCTTTCACGTATCGAGATCCATTATCTCGATTTAAAGGCTTTTATTCAAGACGCTAAATTACCTGTTTTTGGTGCTTTACTCAACGGCAATAGTATTTACGAAACCGACTGGAGAGATGAAGGTCTCCTTGTTTTGGGAAATGAGGGAAATGGCATTTCGGATGAACTAATCAAATTGGTCGACAAACCTGTCACGATTCCGAGGATCGGTGAGGCAGAATCTTTAAATGTGGCTGTAGCAACCACGATCTTTTGTTCGGAAATAGCGCGAACAAAAAAATTATAAGACATCGCCTTCTCTTCAAAAAGAAGGCGATTCATTTTTACACAAACAAGAGTCCGTTTACCATGACTGAAAATAAATCCATATATACATTACAATTTGCCCTTCTCTGTCTGAGTTCGTTACTTTTCTCTGCAAGTTTCAATATGATTATTCCAGAACTTCCGAACTACCTGAGTCAAATGGGAGGTGCTGAACATAAAGGTCTCATCATAGCTCTATTTACTTTAACAGCTGGTATCTCACGTCCTTTCAGTGGCAAATTGACCGATCGATGGGGACGCGTACCGGTTATGGCCATCGGATCTATTGTTTGTTTTTTATGTGGTTTTCTGTATCCGATACTCACCACGGTCTCCGGTTTTCTTCTTTTGAGATTGATTCATGGTTTTTCGACAGGTTTCAAACCTACTGCTACTTCAGCTTATGTTGCTGATATTATTCCCCGCGAACGCTGGGGTGAGGCTTTGGGGATGCATGGTCTCTGTTTTGCAATTGGCGGTGCAGTAGGTCCCGCTATCGGTAGTGCAATTTTTCAATACTTTGGTATCAATATCATGTTCTATAGCTCATCTCTTTTTGCACTTCTTTCTATTGTTATTGTTATGAATATGAAGGAAACACTTGCAAAAAAGAAAAGCTCAATTTATCCATGTTCAAAATCTCGCGTACCGACATCATTGATATCGGTGTATTGCCAGCGGGAATTGTAACGTTTCTATCTTACTCCGCATTCGGAGCCATATTGACATTAATCCCCGATTGGAGTGATCACCTCAACCTGAGCAACAAAGGGATATTCTTTGCTGCATATACGATTGCATCAATTTTGATCCGCTTCATATCTGGAAAAGCATCGGATAAATATGGACGTACCAAAGTAATTATGATCGGTTTACTCATTGTTGGTATTTCATTGTTCCTCATCGGACAGGGAGATTCCTTTAACAAGCTGATGTTAGGTGCAAGTATATACGGTATCGGTACAGGAATCTTATCTCCTGCGATCAATGCCTGGACTATAGACCTTGGTAAGCATAATCAACGTGGACGTGCGGTAGCGACGATGTACATATCGATGGAGGCAGGTATTGGTTTAGGTGCCTTATTTGCAGGGATGTACTATCAGGATATTATCACCCGGATACCGCAAGTGATGTATTTTAACGCTTTGTTTTTAGGTATCGCTTTACTGTATATGTTTTTTTGGCAAGGATTTAGCTATAGAAAGAAAAAAGCTTAATTGTATTCTCAATTAAGATTAACCCTTTATTTGTTAGCAGTCATATATGGAAAGTAAATCAGGAAAAAAACCGTATTCAGTTGAGCTTGCCTCAAGTTTGTTTGCCCTAGCATTAATCATCGGATTTTTATATGTTACTCAAAGTGTTATCGTACCGTTACTTTTTGCGATCATTCTTTCAATGACGCTCTACCCGATTGCATCTTTTTTTGAAAATAAATTGAGATTTGGGAAGGCGGCCGCTCTATCATGGCTGTTATTATTGCATCTTAATTATCAGCACTTTAATATGGTTTATTGTACATCAAAGTATTATCATTGGAAAAGATGCTGTAGCGATTCAGGAAAAAGTATTGGCTGCTGTAGAATCGATACAGAACTGGATTCAATCTCAATTCGGATTAGAGCGAAGTGAGGTGATTCAAAAGATGAAAGAGCAAGGAAATAATGCTTTAGAAAATGTGGGTGGCTATATGTCAACAGCTTTTGGTTCAATCGGAAGTACATTAGCAGGTGTTATCTTAGTTCCTATCTTTATTTTCTTTCTCCTTTACTACCGTGATTTTTTTAAAGAGTTTTTCTTTAAAGCATTTAAAAATACCGATAACAAGAAAATTCATGCTGTACTGAGCAAAATCTATGAGGTGGTACAAAGTTATTGTTTGGGGCTTGTAATGGTGATGGGAATTGTCGCTGTGCTGAATACAGTAGGTCTCATGTTGATGGGTATTCAATACGCCTGGTTTTTCGGCTCTATGGCTTCTTTGCTCATGTTATTGCCTTATATCGGTATCGCTATTGGCTCAATCTTACCGGCTTTGTTTGCTTTGGCGACAAAAGATAGCGCTTTATATGCGGTCGGTGTGATTGCCTGGTTCCAGGTGGTTCAATTTTTAGAAGGTAATATCATTACTCCTAATATCGTCGGCAGCAAAGTAAGTATCAATCCCCTGATGGCCATTATTGCTATTCTACTGGGCGGAATGATTTTTGGTTTAGCAGGATTAATTCTAGCGCTACCGATGTTCGCAACCTTAAAGGTGATTTTTGATGCGATCCCTAGCATGGAGCCTTTCGGATATTTAATCGGTGAGCCTGAAAAAGAGCATCTCAAACGAAATGCAACACAGGAACTGCTTCAAAAATGGGGAATCGTACGGAAACCTAAAAAGTTTCTTACACCAACTGTTGTGGAATCGGCTTCGCAGGATGATACAAACAGTACTGATAAAAAACTGTAAACACTCTTTTACTAAGTGATAAAACAATTCGTCCAAGGATCTGAAAGATGATTCTTGGACGAATTGTTTTATATGATCATTTATTGCAACCGGATTTTTAATGGTTGACATTGCTGAATTAAGTGTATTCCTGGTTTCAGGATTCCCGATGAGTTTTGAAGAGTCTATCCCAGATTGAGGTATAAAAACCAAAATTGACATGAATATCATGATGATGATTCATATGAAAAAGACCATTGGTGATCCATCGATTTTTAAACTCTAACAGATTAAACCCAATATGTCCTAATATTCCCCACAAGAGATTGAATCCTAGATAAAAACCAACTGTAAAAATATCGCAGGGAATTAACATAAAGGTGATGATCAGAATAGCTCCGAACATCACATTTTCTAGTGGATGCATCACAAAGAGACTCAATGCATTTGTACGTTCGAAGGTATGGTGCCTGTAATGAAAATAACGATATAAAATGGATTTGTGAACAAGCCAGTGCAGTATAAACATCAAAAAATCCACAAGAAACAAAACGCCTAAAATTTGATTGGAAATACCTTCCAATCTAGATCAACTATTTTAATCCATCCAATTCTTAACATATAAATGCCCGCAATGGCAACAACCGCATTAAGGGAGATATTTAAAATTGCATTTCCAATATCTGCTTTCAATATGGGATGACGCTCAACCAACTCCTGCTTGCTGTTATACAGATAGTGCGCCACAGCATAAAATGTAATGGATAAGAAAAATAGCAGAAAATTCCCTAGAAATGCTAGTTGTACGACTACCGAAAAATCTGCCTGATGTAAGTAATCAACAATTTCTCCTCCCATTGTATCCATTTTCTTCACTATCCTTTAAATAGTTGAAGATAATTAATTTCTATTAACTTTACTTTAAATAATATTTTCATGAAATACGTACCTACACTCGAAACGGAGAGACTACTTATTCGTCCGATAACTTTAGATGATGTTGAAGAATTCTATGCGATGGATTCACAACCGGAAGTTCATCTTTATTTAAACAAATCTCCTTTAAAATCAAGTGAAGAGGCAAAAGATTATATTCTTAGTTTGCTGCAGCAATATGAAGCATACGGTACAGGACGTGTTGCTGTTATTGAAAAAGCAACAAATCAATTTATAGGCTGGACCGGATTTAAATTTATCGACGAACCGATGAATGATCGGGTCAATTTTCTAGACTTTGGCTATCGCTACCGTAAAGAGTCCTGGGGTAAAGGTTATGCCACAGAAGCGGCATTGGCCTGTATTGCCTTTTACTATGAAAACATGACGCATATACCTCTCCATGCCATTACGCATGTCGATAATCAAGGTTCGCGAAATGTATTGGAAAAGGCTGGATTTAAGATTACGGATACTTTTAAGTTTACCATCTGGGACATGGACTGTTATTGGTATGATCGGGTTGAAGATGCTAAATAAGACCTGAATGCATCTTTTCTGAATTTAGAATGCCACTTTTGAATGTTGAAATTTTCAATGTAAATCTATTTGTATATCCTTTGGATAAAACGAAATGCTTTTCGTATTTTTACGCTTGCAAAAAACGATGCTTTCTTGCAGCAAATTAGAATAAAAACACCATATTATTGATTACATGAGTGAAGAAACAAACTATCCTGCAGACGATAATCAAGAAGAATTAAATAACGGACAGACAAATAACAGTAAAACAATTCCACTTTCGGGTTTGTATGAAAACTGGTTTTTGGACTATGCATCTTATGTTATTTTAGATCGCGCTGTACCTCATATCAATGATGGTTTTAAACCTGTACAACGACGTATCCTGCATTCATTGAAAGAGATGGATGACGGAAGATATAACAAAGCCGCAAATGTGATCGGTAACACGATGAAATATCATCCTCATGGTGATGCTTCAATCGGTGATGCTATGGTTCAGATCGGTCAAAAAAATCTACTGATTGACTGTCAGGGGAACTGGGGTGATCCTATTACCGGAGATGCTTCTGCTGCTCCTCGTTATATCGAAGGACGTCTATCGAAGTTTGCTCTGGATGTTGTCTTCAATCCAGAAACAACAAACTGGCAATTGAGTTATGACGGCCGTAATAAAGAACCGGTTACGTTACCTGTCAAATTCCCGCTATTGCTGGCTCAGGGTGCCGAAGGTATTGCTGTAGGTTTGGCTACTAAAATTATGCCTCATAACTTCCTGGAGTTAATTGATGGTTCCATCCAGGTTTTGAATGGCGAAAGACCACATATCCTTCCTGATTTTCCAACGGGAGGAATGGCAGATTGCTCAGCTTATAATGAGGGTCAACGCGGTGGCAAGATCCGTGTCCGTGCAAAAATTGAGGAGCGTGATAAGAAAACGTTAGCGATTACTGAAATACCTTTTGGAACAACTACTGGTGGATTAATAGACAGCGTTGTTGCAGCGAATGATAAGGGGAAAATCAAAATCAAGAAAATCGAAGATAATACGGCAGAGTTTGTGGAGATTATAGTGCATCTAGCTCCGGGAATATCTCCTGATGTTACGATTGATGCTTTATTTGCTTTCACAGCCTGTGAGGTTTCCATTTCACCAAATACCTGTGTGATCAAAGAAGATAAACCGCACTTTTTGAGTGTTAATGATATCTTGATTGAAAACACCATCAATACAAAAAACTTATTAAAACAAGAACTTGAAATCAAATTACATGATCTCTTAGAGAAGATATTCTTCAGCAGTTTACTGAAAATCTTCATTCAAGAGGGTATGTATAAGCATCCTCAGTACGAAAATGCTGGAGATTTTGATACGGTTGTTGAAGTACTAAATGGTCTTTTCGAACCGTTCTTCTCCCAGTTCTACCGTCCTATTGTCCCTGAAGATTATAAGCGATTGATCGATAAACCGATGAGTAGCATCACGCGCTTTGATGTTAAGAAAGCGGATGATCATATGGCTTCACTAGAGGATGAAATCAAGAATGTTAAACGCCATCTTAAACACTTGACTGATTATGCCATTGCATGGTATGAAAGATTGCGTGATAAATATGGTAAAGGTCGTGAACGTAAAACTGAATTAAGAGCTTTTGATCGTGTGGAGGCTACACAGGTAGCTTTGGCCAATGCAAAACTGTATGTCAACCGCGAAGAGGGTTTCATCGGTTCGGGCATGAAGAAAGACGAGTTTGTGTGCGACTGTTCGGACATCGATGACATCATTGTTTTCCGTGCGGATGGTAAATATGTCGTTACCAAAATTCAGGACAAAGTATTTGTCGGAAAAGATATCATCCATGTCGCTGTATTTAAAAAAGGTGATGAGCGAACAATTTACAATGCCATCTATAAAGAAGGAGACACGGGTACAAGTTTCATCAAACGTTGCTGTTGTCGGTGTAACACGTGATAAAGAATATGACATCAGCAAAGGATCAAAGGGTTCTAAAGTAACTTACTTCACTGCAAATCCGAATGGAGAGGCGGAGATTGTCAATATTCAGCTGAAACCGCATACGAAATTGAGAAAGCTTAATTTTGATATGAATTTTGCTGAGATTGCTATTAAAGGCCGTGCATCTCAAGGAAATATTGTTTCGAAATATCCGGTTAAAAAGATCACATTCAAAAGCGCCGGGGTTTCTACCTTAGCTGGCCGTAAGATCTGGTTTGATAAAATAACAAAACGTCTAAATGCTGATGAAAGAGGTCAATATTTAGGAGAGTTTGATGGTGACGACAAAATTTTGATCGTCATGTCGGACGGTACTTACGAGCTGTCTAATTTTGATCTGAGCAATTATTTCGATGATAAGATGATTCGCATCGAGAAATACTTCCCTGATCATGTCTATACTGCAATCCATCAAGATGGTAAATCGGGCACCTACTATGTGAAGCGATTTAAATTTGATGATATTCCTGTCGGTAAAAGTGTATCATTTATTAATGATGAACCGGGTTCAAAACTTATCGTGCTGACAAACAGTACAGCCCCTGTGGTACACCTGGAAGTGCTGAAAGGAAAATCGCAGACAGAGGAGAGTTTAGATCAACCTTTGAATGAGATCATTGATGTCAAAGGTTTGAAAGCGCAAGGTAACCGCCTATCCTTTCATACGGTGAAGAGTGTTAAACTGACTACTGATGAAATTGATCTGGCCGTGAATGCTAAGGAAGAGGTGACAGCTCCTACTGAAACTTCTGAATCTGGTGAGGAAACGGAAAAGACAGCTGAAGCAACGAATAGCCAAAGTGATATTAAATTGGAAATAACAAATCCTGACGATATCCAAACGGATAATGGCGGACAGATTGAGTTATTTTAAAGCTTAGAAGCAAATAACTTTACAGCTATATTAGAACATAAAAAAAACCGCTATTAAGCGGTTTTTTTATGTTCTAGTATCTTTTAATCTTTAAACTCTTTGATGAATTTTTGAAGTTTTGGTGCAATAACAACAGAACAGAAAGGATTTTCAGGATGCGTATTAAAATAATTGTGATGATAGTTTTCTGCTACCCAAAAGTAACCGCTGGCTCTACAGTAGTCACAATAGGATCTTCAAAAACATCCTCACTATCTAACTCATCAATAAAATTCTTAGCGAGTATTTCCTGTTCCTCATCGTGGAAAAATACGACCGATCTATATTGCGTACCGACATCATTACCTTGACGGTTTAACGTCGTTGGGTTATGCGTTTTAAAGAAGATCTTCAATAACTCTTCGTAATTAACAAGATCTTCATCGTATTCAATCTGTACCACTTCAACATGTTCTGTCGTACCTGTACATACCTGCTCATAGGTAGGATTATCATTCAGCCCGCCCATATATCCTGGTAAAACGGATTTTACACCTTCAGAATTTTGAAAAATAACTTCCGTACACCAAAAACAGCCGCCTCCAAATGTTGCTTTCATATTTTAATATATTTTATATTCAAACTTAGATAAATTTGTTTAGTAAAATTACAAACTTTCAAATTTATCGATCTCTCCTCCACCATCAAAAAATAAATAATTGAGGAAACTTAGAAATTAAATGACAAAAAAAGAGTCATAACAGTTTACTGATTTCTAAAATCTAAGCTTTGTAATAATAAGAACCTGGAATCAGTAAATCCTGCTTTTCGTTATGACATACAGCGTATGAGAATCCTTTTTGCAAAGCATAAGATCCATATTCACCTTTTTTATTCAACGCTAAAAATCCTACCTGAATATCTTTTGCAATATTAGGTTTCTTCTTAACAATACGTTTTACAGCTTCCTTGCAGGCATCTTCCGGTGAATATCCCTGACGCATCAGTTCGACTACTAAAAAGCTACCTACCGTACGAATAACTTCTTCTCCTACTCCTGTAGAAGTGGCCCCGCCTACTTCATTGTCTACATAAAGTCCAGCTCCGATAATCGGGCTATCTCCTACCCGGCCATGCATCTTAAAAGCCATACCGCTTGTTGTACATGCACCAGATAGATTTCCTTGAGCATCCAATGCAAGCATACCTATTGTATCATGATTATACTGATTACCTGGCAAACGCTCGACCGCGAATGACTTGTTCTCAATATTCATAACCGGTTTATATTTCTTTTCTTTTAACCATTCTTTCCATGCTTTTTCTCCTTCTGGGGTAAGCAGGTCTTCTTTTTCAAAACCATTCTCCAGCGCAAACTGCAATGCACCATCTCCTGCAAGCATCACATGTGGTGTTTTATCCATTACCAGACGAGCTACAGAAATTGGATGTGCGATATGCTCTAAGGCCGCTACGGAACCACAGTTTCCTTCTGAATCCATGATACAGGCATCTAAGGTAACGATACCATCGCGATCTGGATATCCACCTTTTCCTACTGTCATATTTTTTAAATCAGCTTCCGGTACACGCACTCCCTGCTCTACGGCATCAATTGCTTTTCCGCCTTTTTTTAGCACTTCCCATGCCGCCTGATTTGCCGCGATACCAAAGTCCCAAGTCGAAATAACGATCGGTTTCATTCCCGACCGTTTTTGCGGAATTGAAAAACTTGATAACGTCTCTACAGTACCTATAGCTGTTGCTCCAATAATACCTTGTCTAATAAATTGGCGTCTTGAACTCATATTTTAATCGATTTAGCAATACAAGTATACACAATTGCATTTTTCTTTTTAAGAATTTTTTAATTCTGCCAGGGCTCCGCATTCGTATTTATGCAAAAGAATCGATCATTAATTCACAAATCGTCAACATTTCTTGTGAAAACATACAATTTAGACTATCTTTAAAAACCAAACTAATCAGCATGACAAATAAACTAAAATATGCTATTCTTACCTGTGCAGGCTTTTTTACAATCAACCATGCCTTTTCACAAGCGTTAGATTCCACTGTTTATCTTCAGGTTAAAGAACTGCAAGAAACCGTAAGAAAAGCATATGCTCCTGATAAGCGTACAAAGCTATTTGCCTTCTCAAAAACAGATGTTGTCAAAAATGACTATCTGATAGAAACGACAGAACCAGCCGCCAAAACAGCTTTCGAGCAACAATTTAAAAATATTCCGGCAACGGTAGCCATTAACTTATTGCCCGAACAAAACTTAGGCAATAAACTGATCGGTATCGTACATTTATCTGTCGGAAATATGAGAACTAAGCCTGATAATGCGGCTGAAATGGCGAGTCAGGTATTAATGGGAACACAAGTTGATCTCTTACAAAAGGATCATGGTGAATACCGCATCCGTACTCCGGAAGGCTACATTGCCTGGTTACCGACTTCTTCGGTTACAGCGATGACAAAGGAAGAGGCGGCACAATGGAACAGTCAGCCTAAAATAATCTATACCGCTGAATTTGGAAAATCACTTTCCGAACCGCATGCGCAAAGCCAACGTGTATCGGATCTTGTATATGGTGATATTCTGGTGCTGACGGGTGAGAAAAATAACTATTTCGAAGTTTCCTATCCAGATAAAAGGAAAGCATACATCAAAAAAGAAGAAGCTTTATCGCTAAAAAAATGGGTTGATTCACGCAATCCTACAGCTGACAACTTGATCTCGAGTGCCAAATCTATGCTCGGACTTCCTTACCTTTGGGGGGGTACTTCTGTAAAGGGAGTAGATTGCAGCGGCTTTACAAAGACAGCTTACTTCATGAACGGTTATGTTATACCGCGTGATGCTTCTCAACAGGTATTAGCAGGTGAATCTGTGGATATCCTGGATGCTGAAGGTCACTTTGATCCAGAAAAAGCGCTTAAAAATTTAAAACCTGCTGATCTTTTGTTTTTTGCTGCTGGTAAAAACACGAATCCCAATGCCCGTGTTACGCATGTAGCACTTTACATCGGTAACGGAACATTTATTCATGCAGCGGGATCTGTACGAATCAATAGTATGTTGAAAGATGCTGCAAATTACGATGATTTTCAGACACGCACTGTTGTTGCTGCAAAAAGATATTTGGGATCAAACGATCCACAAATACAGAAAGTACAAAATAACCCTTATTATAGCATCAAATAAAAGATAACAACGATCATGAGTATACATTCAGACTGGATTACTAAAGATTTTGGGGCTTTCAAACTGAGATATAAGCCTTACACTTTAGAAATGCGTTATGTCTTTACTGTTGCATCTTTCAGCAGAACGACTACTCCGGTTGTACTGACACAATTGGAATATGACGGCATTATTGGTTACGGAGAGGCAAGTATGCCTCCATATCTAGGAGAATCGCAGGAAAGCGTTATCAATTTTCTAAACAAAATCGACCTATCCGGATTCAACTCTCCTTTTCAAACGGAGGAGTTATTGGCTTACGTGGATCAAATAAGTGCTAAAAACACGGCTGCAAAAGCATCAGTTGATATTGCTCTTCATGATTTAATAGGAAAAATACTGGGACAGCCATTTTATAAAATTTGGGGATTAAATCCAGCACTAATACCTTCTACTTCCTATACCATTGGTATCGATACAGAAGAAGTGATTCGTAAAAAAGTGATGGAAGCGGATCAGTTTAAAATTCTAAAAGTAAAGTTGGGCCTCGAAACGGATAAAATGATTATCGATACTATTCGTCAATGCACGGATCGTCCATTGTGTGCGGATGTGAATCAAGGATGGAAAACAAAGGAACAAGCACTTGAAATGTCACATTGGCTCGCTGAAAGAGGCGTAGTTTTTTGGAACAGCCGATGCCAAAAGAACAGATCGATGATAATGCCTGGTTAACAGCACATAGCCCCATACCGACTATTGCCGATGAAGCATGCCAGAGATTGAGTGATGTTTCTGCATTACAGGGTGTTTATTCGGGCATTAATATCAAACTGATGAAATGCACTGGAATGCGTGAAGCAAAAAGGATGGCAGAGTTAGCGCAGTCATTAAAAATGAAAGTAATGATCGGATGTATGACTGAAACTTCTTGTGCCATATCTGCCGCGGCTCAGTTGGCTCCTTTGGTAGATTGGGCAGATCTGGATGGTGCACTTCTTATCGGAAATGATATTTATGATGGCATGAAAGTCATTGACGGACAATGTATCTTACCAGATCGTCCAGGGATAGGTATCCTAGCAGAATAAAACACATTAAATTTTCATAAGATCATGAATTTTCAGAAAAAATATCATGATCTTATTCTTATCTTGTACCTTACGGGTATAAATAGATCATCTATTAAAAGCAACAACTAACCAATACTCTTATGAATAAAATTTTACTTACCTCGTTATGTACGATGGCTTGCGGGACTCTGCAGGTCGTACATGCGCAACAAATCCAGGTTGCGGGGAAAGTTTCAGATGGAAATGGCGCTGCCATTCCAGATGTGACGATCTCGGTCAAAGGAACAAATACCGCAACATCCACAAATTCCAGTGGATTATTTACGATCAATGCGAATCACGATGCAACAGTCATCATCAGTGCTGTCGGTTATCAGAAACAAGAAATCAAACTAAATGGCCGAAAAACACTAACAATAACCTTACAGAAAGAAGAGAATGCACTGGATGAGGTTATGGTAGTCGCTTATGGTACGGCTAAAAAGAGTACCTACACCGGTTCTGCTGCGGTGGTAAAAAATGATGCTATTGATAAACAACCCGTCACTTCGTTTCAAAACGCGTTAACAGGTCGTGTTCCAGGATTACAAGTGAGTACTAGTTCTGGACAGGCTGGTTCTACTCCGGCAATCCGTATCCGAGGTATCGGATCCATGAATGCTTCAAATGAGCCATTATATGTGATCGATGGCGTACCCGTTGTATCGGGATCTACCGGACAGATGAACGATTATTTGGTCAATTCAAATAACGTGATGAGTTCACTAAACCCGTCTGATATCGAGACAATAACCGTACTGAAAGACGCCGCAGCTTCTTCTTTGTATGGTTCTCGAGCAGCAAATGGTGTGATCATCATCACAACTAAAAAAGGGAAAAATGGAGCCCCTAAAATTAATTTAAAATCATCTTTAGGTATCAGTCCAAGTTGGGCAAGTGATAACAACGAAACAGCTTCTGTGCAAGATCAAATTGACATGTTGTACAGTGTACTCTATGATTCTCGTATTGCCGGTGGACTTAACGAAGCTGCAGCAAATAAATGGGTGATAGATCGCTTCAAAACTAAATTTGGTATACATGGTTATGATTTTTCGACCAGTGGAACATCGATGTTTGAAAAAGTCAACATTACAGGTTTAACCGATGGTATCGAAAATCGGGAGGGTAAATATTATGATTGGAATGACGCTTTATTCAGAACAGGTATTTTCAACACAAATGATCTATCCGTTAGCGGGGGAACAGATAACACGAACTATTATACTTCGCTTTCTTATACACAGGATAAAAGTCGCGTCATTTTAAATGATTATGACCGCATCAGTGGACGAGTGAACCTTAATCAAAAAATTGGTAAATACTTAGAGTTTGGGTCGAATATCAATATTGCTAAATCAAAATTGGTTGGTATGAATGATACCCGAAATACCGGAAGTAACTATTTATTACAAACTCGAAATCTACTTTGGCCTCTGTATTGGCTACAGACTATAAGACTGGCAATGAATGGACAGCACGCTATGGCAGTTTAGCTTATAATCCGCTTTATTATAATAAGGAATGGGAGAACAGTTCTAAAACTAGTAAGATATCTGCTGTTGAATCATTGACCTTAAGACTACTTCCTGAATTAACAATTAAAACGATCTTTTCATATGATGAGACAGAATCTAAGGATCATATTTACTACAGTGCGAAACATTATAATGGTTCTTCTACAAATGGTGTCGTCACTGAAGTCACTTCGAACATTCAAAAACTAGTTTCATCGACTACAGCGAATTATAATAAAACTTTTGGTCTCCATAATGTCTCTTTATTAGCTGGTTTTGAAGCTGAAA
>NZ_ASZT02000070.1:0-26687 GCF_001006065.1 Sphingobacterium sp. IITKGP-BTPF85 | reverse complement strand
TTTTATTGTATCACTCTTTTTTTATTTCTTCATACTTCCTTGATCGCGCAAATTCACATGCCAGCTAAATGCTTCTTCCAAGATATGTGGTGTATGGCCCCCGCGCTCACAGGCGCGGTCATAGTAGTCTTGTAACTGCTCTTTATAATCTGGATGAACACAGTTATCAATAATAACTTGAGCGCGTTCACGAGGAGCTAATCCTCTTAAATCAGCTAGACCGATATCAGTTACTAATATGTCAACATCATGTTCTGTATGATCAACATGTGATACCATGGGTAACACATGCGAAATACGATCTTCTTTTGATGCTGCCTGTGTAACGAATATACTTAAGTAAGCATTTCTTGCAAAATCACCTGAACCACCTATACCATTCATAATATTGGTACCTGAAATATGTGTGGAATTTACATTGCCATAAATATCAAATTCAATAGCCGTATTAATAGCGATAACACCCAAACGACGAATTAATCCTGGAGTATTTGAGATATTTTGCGGTCTCAAGACCATCTTATCACGATACTTATCCAAGTTTCCAAATACACGATCATAGCAGGGCTTTGAAACCGTAATGGAAGAAGCCGATGCAAAATCCATTACTCCCGCATCAATTAAATCAAAGGTACTATCTTGTAAAACTTCTGAGAACATCGTTAAATTGCGGAAATTACTGTCTTTAAAACCCATTAAAACAGCGTTCGCAACTTTACCTATCCCCGCCTGAAGCGGCAATAAACTGGAAGACAGATGTCCCATTTCTACTTCTTTCTCAAAGAAATTTAAGATATGACTGGCAATAGCCGTTGTCTTGGTATCTGGTTCTGCAATATCTGCCGGACTATCTTCGATATCAGTAAATACAATTCCAACGACTTTTGAAGGGTCTAAGGCAATTGTTTTTCGCCCAATTTTATTCTCAGGAGCTACTATAGGTATAACGTTTCTTCTTGGATAATCTTCGGCTTGATAGATATCATGGATGCCACGAATCTCCATCGGAACAGCTGTATTTATTTCTAAAATCACATGCTTGGCTAAAGCAGCAAAAGTTGCTGAGTTACCCACTGAAGTGGTCGGAATAATACTACCATCGGCTTCAATCGCTGCTACTTCAAGTACGGCAATATCAACAGAGGCTAAATTCTTATTGTGCAGCAACTCTGCTGTTTCACTCAAATGCTGGTCAATAAATAGGACTTCCCCGCTATTGATCTTTCCTCTAAGTGTTCGGTCCACCTGGAACGGCATACGCTTAGCAAGAACACCAGCTTCAGCCAGCTTACCATCTGTGCCATGACCTAAAGAAGCACCTGTGATCAATGTTATCTTTAAAGGATCTGTTTTCGCCCGGTCTGCCAAAGCTGGCAATACGACTTTGCTGTCTCCGGCTTTCGTAAATCCACTTGAGCCAACGATCATACCATTTTCAAATAGTTGTGCAGCCTGCTCTGCTGTAATTACTTTATCAAGTAAACTTTTAAGTTTAATTCTATCGTATGACATATTCCTTTACTTATTTCCCAATTTACTAATATTTACAAACATATTCTTAGTAATTGTTTGAATATTAGAACAAACAATATTAAGTTATTTTTTCTATGTCAATTTATTGCAATTAGTCACAAAATTATCCAATAAAGACGATATATTTGTAATTATTTATAAATCAGCATTTAATATTTTTTATCAGAAGAAATCGTTTTAATATTAAATATTTGGAAACACATAAAACACTGTCAATCAACCTCTTAATTATTTAAGAAATTTCAAAAAATTAGTACACACTTACTTACATACCCAAATTAACAATCAATAATGGTGAGTATTAACTTACATTCATAAAGTAATACAAAGCTTTTGTATAAAAACTTTAACTTTGCAACGGAAACGGAAGGAAATCATGAATATAAAAAGCGATATAAAAGATCCCAAATATGTTAATCGTTATTACGTAACAGAAGTGGATTCTTTTGAGGATAGCATCTATTGTCACCATGCTATAATTGGCGAAAATTTTATTACCGAGCATGTGCACAATAAAGATCAATTTCTTTACACAGAAGGTGGTGTTGTTTTTTTAAAAACAGCTGAGAAGTCCTATTTTCTTCCTGCAAGACATTACATCTGGATACCGGCTGGCATTCGCCACAGTATTCATCCGAGCACCCCTGATGTGGTTATGCGTAATCTTTATTTTCCAAAGTATGATACTGACCAGGAGTTCTACAAGAAGATAAGCATCTACCCTGTCGACGATCTTCTTAATGAGTTGATCATGTTCACAAACAGATGGAATGGTAATATTTTCCCTGTTGAAGAGCCTAAATATTCGCTTGCAAAAGCATTTAAATTATTATTACCTGAAGTCTCCCAGCACGAGCTACCATTGGCACTCCCCTATCCGAACAATCAAAAGCTAAAAGATATCGTCACCTTTTTAGAAAGCCGCATTGAGGAAAATGTAAGCTTTAAAACACTTTCTCAAAAATTCAACATCAGCGAACGTACATTAGCGCGTCTTTTCCAGAAAGAACTCAACATGTCTTTTATACAGTATTATACAATATTAAGAATGTTAACGGCTCTTAAACTTCTTTTAGATGAAAAACTGAGTGTAAATGAAGTTGCTCTGAAGGTAGGTTATAGTAGTTTGCCGACGTTCAGTAATACCTTTAATAAAGTGATAGGTGTAAGACCAAGCGAATATGTAAAGCAAAAACAATTGTTAATTTAATATTTTTAAGTATTTTAGTTCTCTAATACCTAAAATCTTAATAATGAATTATAAAAAACTATTTTTTAGTTTAGCAGGACTTGCCCTGTGTGTTTCAGTTGGCGCCAGCTCACTGAACAAGAAACCAAAACCATTACAATTGTTCAATGGCAAGGATATAAAAAATTGGACGCCAAAAATTAGCAAGCACGAGGTTGGAGAAAACTATGCGAATACGTTTCGTGTTGAAGATGGTTTATTAAAAGTAAGATATGATGGGTATGATCAATTTGATCAACAATATGGCCATTTATTCTACAACAAAGAATTTTCTGCTTACATCCTACGTGTTCAATATCGTTTCGTTGGCGATCAAGCTAATGGAGGTGAAGGTTGGGCGTGGCGCAACAGTGGTGCTATGTTACATGGTCAAGATCCTAAAACAATGGCAAAAGATCAAGATTTTCCAGTTTCAATTGAAGGACAGTTATTAGGTGGCGACGGAACAAATGACCGGACAACAAGTAATCTATGTACACCGGGTACAAATGTTGTCATGAACAATAAATTATTTACACCACATTGTGTAAGCTCTACATCGAAAACTTATCATGGAGATCAATGGGTAACAGCAGATTTTCTTGTCTTAGGAGATTCAATTATCCAACACTTTGTAAATGGAGAAAAAGTTCTCGAATATCAGAAGCCGCAATATGGTGGTGGAAATGTATCGCACTCTGACCTTCCAAAAACAAAAGCGGGGCAACTACTCAGTAAAGGAACAATCTCTCTTCAAAGCGAGAGTCATCCTATAGACTTTAAAAAGGTTGAGATTTACGATTTAGAACCTTATATGAAAAACCCAGCGGCTCTGAAAAAGGCAATTGCAGCGGTAATGGAAAAATAAGAAAAATAAAAAAGTGTCGAGAATCTCGACACTTTTATTTACATTCATTCGCTTGGAAAAGAGAAAATCCAGGGTAAAGTAAAAACATAAAGAAAAGGGATACAGAGAACTGTATCCCTTTATATATTATACTGAAAGCTTAAACTAAACCGTTAACAAATTTAGTTAACTTAGATTTGTTGTTAGAAGCTTTTTTCTTGTGGATTACATTTTTCTTAGCCAAACGATCAAGCATAGAAATTACACGAGGCAATAAAGTTTTAGCTTCTTCTGCTGAAGCAGAAGTGCGTAATTTTTTAATTGCGTTACGAGTAGTTTTTGCTTGGTAACGGTTTCTTAAACGCTTTGTAGCGTTTGCTCTAATTCTTTTGATCGCTGATTTATGATTTGCCATTTTTTAGCTAATTTTTATTCGTTCTTTACTTAAAATTCGGAATGCAAAAATAACATCTTATTTCTAATATTCAAAATCTATTTTAAAGTTTTCTATACTTATCTTTGCAACATGCAAAAATTATCCATGGATCAGCTGCAACGTGCTGATGTTGAAACATTCAAAAACCAAGAGAAAACAGCTATCACACTCGTTCTAGACAATGTGAGAAGTATGCATAATGTCGGATCAGCTTTTAGAACGGCTGACGGATTTGCAATAGAAAAAATATTCTTATGTGGTATCACGGCTACACCTCCACATCGCGAAATTGAAAAAACAGCTTTAGGTGCGACACAAACAATTCCATGGGAACATGTCGAGGAAACTACGGAAGCAATTAAAACTTTAAAAGAATTGGGGTATACCATTATTGCGATCGAACAAGCCGAAAACAGTGTACTATTACAAAACTTTATACCTGCAAAAGATGCTAAGTATGCTTTAATATTTGGCAATGAAGTGAATGGTGTCGATGAAGAAGTCATGACATTAGTGGATTATTGTATCGAAATTCCGCAATTTGGAACAAAACATTCCTTCAATGTATCTGTCACAATTGGTATCGTAACTTGGGATTTTATTCAAAAAAGTAAGTTCTCTTAATTTTTTATCAATTAAGGGGATATAAGTATTTATATTACTTCCTATTTCCAATGCAAAATAGTAGATTTGTGATGCAAAATTTTAAGAAGAAATGAGTGTATTAGTTAATAAAGATTCAAAAGTAGTTGTTCAAGGTTTCACTGGAACAGAAGGTACTTATCATGCTAGTCAAATGATCGAGTACGGAACAAACGTAGTTGGTGGTGTTACACCAGGAAAAGGTGGTCAAACACATTTAGACCGTCCCGTATTCAATACTGTTAAAGATGCTGTAGAAAAAGCTGGTGCTAACGTTTCTATTATTTTCGTACCTCCTGCATTTGCAGCAGATGCGATTATGGAAGCTGCTGAAGCAGGTATCGAAGTAATCGTATGTATCACTGAAGGTATTCCTACTAAAGATATGATTCAAGTAAAATCTTACTTGAGTGACAAAAATTCTCGTTTAATCGGACCAAACTGTCCAGGTATCATCACTGCTGATGAAGCTAAAATTGGTATCATGCCAGGTTTCATCTTCAAAAAGGTAATGTTGGTATTGTTTCTAAATCAGGAACATTAACTTACGAAGCTGTTGATCAAACTGTAAAAGCTGGTCTAGGTATTACAACTGCTATCGGTATCGGTGGTGACCCAATCATTGGTACTACAACTAAAGAAGCAGTAGAATTATTAATGAATGATCCAGAAACTGAAGCAATCATCATGATCGGTGAAATCGGTGGTGGTATGGAAGCTGAAGCTGCTCTTTGGATTAAAGAAAATGGTACTAAACCAGTAGTAGGTTTCATCGCGGGTCAAACAGCGCCTCCAGGACGTCGTATGGGTCACGCTGGTGCTATTGTTGGTGGTGCTGACGATACTGCAGCTGCTAAGATGAAATCATGGCTGAGTGTGGCATCCGTGTAGTACAATCTCCTGCTGAAATCGGAAAAGCAATCGCTGAAGAATTAGCTAAGAAAAACTAAGCGTAAGCTTAAATATAAAAAGCTTGCAAAAAATTGCAAGGCTTTTTTTATATATACCCCCTTCTACTTACTGTTACCAGTCAACTCCATTGGAATCTTTCCTTTTAGCATGACAGTTATTCTGGAATCATCTTCCGATTTCACATCAATTAGTAAATCGTGCGCATTATTCTGATCAAAATCTGTTGTCAACATCTGCACTGCCACACCATCTGTTTCTACAGCATACAGCGTTTTTAAATCTGCTTTTTTTATAGCATTTTCAAGAGCTTTAGATTCTTTAGCTTGCTCAGCCCCAATTTGGCAGATGACCAAATCTTGAATATCTTTCAATAAAGAATCGGGAACAAATTGTTTAATATCCATAAACAAATCTCCATCGCTAAGTTTGTTTACATCTTTTATATTAGCACCACTAAATCTAAAGATGTCTATCCCTTTTTGTTTTTTCGGCAATGAATTTACAAATTCATTAACTTTAGAAAGCTGTGCCTGAGCGGTAAACACGCTAAAAACAAGTGCAATTGCGGTTATTAACTTTTCCATAACTAGTTTATTATTTTAGTTTTATTATTTTTCTTTTCGTAATACTCGATCATTTTAGATAACTCATTTAAATCCAGATCAGCCTTAATATCAACAAAAACATAGTCCTCCTCATCTGCGATCCCCAATAGCACACGCTTCACATGATCTTTCTTCATCTCTGTATTAATCGTAATTTTTGATCCTTCACTATACAAACTCATCATTTCTTCAAAATTATTTTTAGCTAGATAAGCATTAAACTTACTCATGAGATTATCTTTTTTATTTCCAGAAATTGTCATGATCTTTAACTTCTTGATTTTCCGCAAGGCCAATGCCGCAATCGCATCCTCTTCATCTAATTCTTTTATTTTACCTTTAATAAATGCTTTTGTTAAAAACATCGGTACCCTTATTGATGCAACTTCCGTATCACTTGAGAGGTCTCTCTTACTCACAAACGACATGTTTGGACTTGTTTTAACAAAACAACTTTGCAAGGTCAGACAAAAGAGTAAAAGGGCTCCTATAATTATTGAATGCTTCATAATCCTATTGTTTAGTATTGACCAATTTATTTACATCATCGTAGCTCACCTTACCATCCAGGATCATAAAAATCGTACTTCCTTCAGATTGAATGCTGAGCAATAGATTTTTAATAACATCAGTTGCTGTATCTTCTGCTAAAAATTTAATTTTATTACCTTCCGAATTAATGGTGATCAATTCTTCGTATTTCAATTTGCCAATAGCTTTTGATACATCAGATTGTACTCCTAGATCTGCCTCTTCTAAGATCAGCATCTTAATACTGTTTATTTTAGAAAGCAATGGTTTTATACTATTTACTTCATTATCGGATAATTTCATCTTATTCAGCATGCTGAACATAGGCTTACCAATTTTAATAGAAGTCACCCCTTTTCCTTCTTTATATTGCTCGAAGATCTCATCTAATTTCGATAGTTGAGCATGTGCCAAACTTGAACACAATAGCGCTAATACTAATAATATCGTTTTCATAATTTTTATAATTCAATACTTAAACATTTTATATTTTCAACTTCCTTCATTCCTTTTTTTAAGTTCGAAGAGGCAAATAGCAGTGCATTTTCAGTAATCTTTAATGCTTCCGCTTCATCTGTAATTTTTACCCCATTGACCTCTACATAAAATTCTTCTGACGCAAGTGGCTCACTTGCCAGATCTAATTCTGGCTTTAAAACTGATCGGTCACTATTGTAAGTATCGATCCTTACAACCGTTGAATTCCGTGATAGCTTTTTTTCACTTTCTTTATTCTCAACCAATGGTTTCGTTTCAATGATATCCTTTTCATGATGCTCCTTCGAGGGAATCTTAAGAGTGGCCACCTCTTCTTCTTCCACTGCTTTTTGATTAGGCAAATACCATATACCTAAACAGATGACCAAAACAGCTGCTGCGATAGACGAAAACAATGTCCATATTTTTCTCTTTTGCGGCAGATGGACAGATTGCACCTTTTCTGTTGTTGTTAAAAAAGATTCAAAATCCAACGGCATCTCCGCTTTATCCTGCTTTGATAAGACCGAAAAATACCCCTCTTCGCTTTGCTCCTTTAGTAACCTTTCTTCGGCAAGAGTCGTTTCTCCTGCTAAATATTTAGCTTCTAATTTCTTTAATTCTTCTTTCTTCATAATCAAATACTTTTGTCAAATTGACTTTTACCACATTTCGAGCTCGCGATAAATTTACGCGCACTGCATTTTCATCTATTCCGACCAAGGCAACAATGTCTGCAATTTCATATTCCTCAATATCTCTGAGATACATCACCAGTCTTTGCTTTTCAGGGAGCTGATCTATGAATTTTAAGATAAGTTCTCTAGTTAAGGAAGGATACTTTTCTTTTTGAATATCTTGATCAAGTTGTGCCATATATTTTGTTTTGACCCCCTCTCTATTTAATCTATTCAAGGCAAAGTTTTTTGTCATTCGCATCGCATAAGCTTCGATATTCGTAATTTTTAAAAGTTCATTCCTCGATTCCCATAACTTTAATAATACTTCCTGAACCAAATCAAACGCATCATCCTGATCTAGCAAAAACCTATTTGCAAAACGAAATAACCGATCCTTATGGATGAAGACTGTCGTTTTAAAGGTTTCTTGGTTCATAAATTTTAATCGCTTTTATATAGAAGACATGAAAGGGTATCGAAATATTACATACTTTTTAAAAAAAAATAATTGGTGCTGTTATATTCTAGGAATTGTCTTCCTTATACGAAGGAACATAAAAAAACCGAAGCTTTTTAGCTTCGGTTTAAAATTAGTCTATTCATCAGCAGAAGGACCATAAAGTCCTGGTACTGGAATATTCAATAATCTCAAGTAAACAGTCAACTGACCTCTGTGATGGATCAGGTGATTGGTAATGATATAGCGCACGGCTCCAGCCTTGGGCAATCGTGCCATTTCCCAGTCACCAGATTTTAACACCCATTCTTTTAACCAGTCCTCTTCAGGCAATTGTTCAATAGTTTCCTTATTTGCAATTAAACCTTTGATTAGAATATCTTTTAATTCGTCAATGGAATTAATTTTTAAAGGTTGATAATCAGTTTTAAAATCGAAGACATCCTTCGGAATAGCTTTAGAAACCCAATTATGCAATTCCACAACATGTCTGCCAATGCGCCTAAACTCATCGATTTTTCGTGTGGACGCCAATCCAGATGTTCATCTGTAATGCGATCCAAAACACGACCTGTATTACTTGTCTCTCTTTCTAATTCAATCAGAAAACTCTTTTTAATACTCATAACCTTATTTTAAATACAAAAATGATTTACTTAATCTATTTTAAAAATAAATGTTAATACTGGAAACCTTCATGCAGGTCATGTAAAATCCAGTGTTTACTCTTAATATTACTTTGTTCACTCTTCAATAATTGAATAAAATCTTGTACACCTATCTCTTCATTTCCATTGGCATGAATTAAAACGATACTGCCGTCTTTTGCATGCTGTCCCTTCGCAAGCCACGCATCTGATACTACTGGTATCAAACCAAAACTTAATACCTGTTCAATAATTTTATTACTCGAAACAAGACCTGGAAATCTAAAAAAGATGGACGGAACTATTCCTTTAGAAAGCATCAACTTCTCATTGGCTATTACTTCATAATTTACATCAGTGCCTGTTGCTAATAAAAAATTATGATTTAAAGGATCCTTATTCACTTTATGATTATAAGTATGATTGATCCATGTTATCGTTAATAACCCTTTATTTTGTAAATTAATGAGCCATTGTAGGTCCGTTTCATGATTCAAAATCCATTTCCCCGAAAGAGAAATAGCAACTGGAAGCGAATTTTCAACACCTTTAAAAGCAACAAATAGAGTCTCAAAAACAATTTTATCTAATGGTTTATGCGATGGGCATAAATCAATAGTCAGATTAATGCCCCGCTCCTTTGGAAAGGGAAAATCAATTCCAGCATCTTGAAGCACCTGTTCATTACTTCGAACATGTTTAAAGCTCTTCATATACAAAGATGAATCAAAATATGGTACCTTCTCAATGGAAGTAACGGCTACAATTTTACAAGCATTACGATTCAACACGTATGTCTCCAATGTTATTGGATCTACTGACAACACGTAGTTCTGACCTTGGTCCTGAAAACTTCGAATACCAACATACTGCTTTCCTTTGTAAGAAACATTGGCAAAATTTACATTATAGTCCACAATATGTTCAAAACGTTGTGCATAAATCACATCGGATGCAAGAATCACGAATAATATGACCAAATAGATGTGTTTAAATGAAAATCTTTGCCTTTTCTGTTTCATCGATAAGATATCAATAAGTCCAAAAAGTATAATCCGTGAGAAGCGTTATATTATATGGATGTATAATAGCATGATGAGCGGCTTGCTTTGCTATTTTACTTTCAACATAACTTATTGAAAGCGGTACAAACGCATTATTCCGAACATCGTCCTTAAATAGGGCTTCATACCAAACACAGGCCGCAATAAATCTACCATAATTTAAATTAAGATGATAGCCATCCCGGGTAAAATGGTCTCCGATATAAGTCGTTCTAGCATTTTGTATTGCAGTTCCACAAGGAATCAAAATTGAAAAATTCCCCATTTATATACCTTTTCAGATGTCGATACAATAGCTTTATACATTTGCTCTTGATTGCGTTCATATAAACTAAATCCACTATGATCACTATCATGTTGATAAGCCCATGTTTGATGTAGAATATACTTAGTTTCCGGATACTTGACATGCTCCTTTACATAAGCATATAGCAAAGGTAAATCCTTTGCATAAGTGTCATATTTTCCCGATAGAGGGCTTGCCTGTTGAAAACTGATATAATCCCATGGTTCATCTAAAAGCGCAGCCGATATTTTCATATGCTCATGTACGCTCTTCGCTCCGGATTCATCTACTTTTCGATAGCTATAGGCACTACTATCTCCCAAAGCATTTTTAACATGTAGCTCCAAGGGTGCTCCTCCTATATATAAATTACCGATCACAATTTTTTTCCCCCGAGCATTTGCCAGTTCAAATAAATTGTTTTCAATAGCATCTTCCGAAAAACTATTACCAATAGCCAGTATACGAATCACCCCATCATCTAATGTCCGGTCATCAGTTTGGGCCTTTAATTTTGATAGAAAAATAAAAGAAAAAAGAAAAAGAATATAAGTAATTCGAGTGCTAAACATATGAATGCATTTATACAGATAAGCTCTAAATTAAAAAATATCTTTCAATTTGAACAAAAAAAGCTTCTCAATAGAGAAGCTTTTTATCCATATTATATCTTAAATTTATCTTTAATGCGCAATACAGATAATGAACCAAGTAGCATAAAGACACCTGCTAATAATATCCCGTAAACAGAATTACTATCAAAGAATATCTTGATCATATAACCTCCAAAAAAACCACAGACAATCTGAGGAAATGTGATGAAGAAATTAAAAATCCCCATATAAACCCCCATTTTTTTGCAGGCAAACTGTCACTCAAAATAGCATATGGCATTGCTAATATACTTCCCCAAGCCAGTCCTACCCCAATCATAGGAATAATTAAGAGATTGGGATCTTTAATTATAAATATCGACATCAATCCTAGACCTCCCATAGCAAGTGAAAAAGCATGTGTCTGCTTGCGCCCAAATTTAGTTGCTATCTTAGCTAAAAACAAAGCATAGATTGCCGAAATGGCATTATAAATACCAAAAAGCACTCCTACCCAATTGGCTGCATCCATGTAAAGCTTCGATTTATCCCCCCCCTTTAAATAAAAGATATGTTCTGCAATTGCGGGAGTAGTATACACCCACATCATAAAAAGTGCGAACCATGAAAAAAACTGTACGACACCCAATTGTTTCATCGTCTTTGGCATGGATCTAAAATCTGCAGCAATAGCAAATAAACCAGAACGATGCTCAACTTCAACTTCTTGAGATGCATCTTCAAAAGAAGCTAATTCCGTTGGATTATACTCCTTTGTCGATAAAACTGTCCATAAAATGGATAACAGCAATATACCTGCCCCACAATAAAAGGAATATATGACATTGAGAGGAATTACCCCTTCTGCAGCTGTTCCTTCCACTCCAAAATAATGAGTTAACACATACGGTAACCAAGATCCTATTACTGCCCCAAATCCGATAATAAAGGTTTGAACAGAAAATCCTAAACTCCGTTGTGAACTCGGTAAATTATCTGCAACCAACGCCCTAAATGGTTCCATCGTAACATTAATTGATGCATCCATAATGGTCAACATTCCCGCACCTACTAATAACGGAGGTAAAATAGCCGTAAACAGTGCAGCATTAGGCATTAATATCAGTGCGATTGCAGTTAAAATAGCACCGATCAAAAAATAAGGTTTGCGACGTCCAATTTTATTCCATGTCCGATCACTATAATAGCCTATTATGGGCTGAACGATCATTCCGGTGATCGGAGCTGCCAACCAAAAAAGTGATAAATGCTCAACATCAGCTCCAAATGTTTGGAGAATGCGCGAGGCATTACCATTTTGAAGAGCAAACCCTGTTTGGATACCCAAAAAGCCTATGCTCATATTGATAATCTGAACAGTTGACAGTTTTGGTTTATGCAGTTTTGAAATCATAATTTTATTGCTTAGCTGGTTATGCACTTGGCTTAACAGAGATTGCCTCTCCGTTAAAAATAATATTAATTTCTTGATTAGACTTATTGATCAGTTCAAAATCATGCTGTTTTATTTTCACAAATAATTTCACTCCCCTAAACTGAACATGAAAAGCATAACTTTCCCAAGTTTTAGGAATGAAAGTTTGAAAAATCAATGTATTGTTTTTCACCCGCATCCCTGCAAAACCTTCGACGATAGACATCCAGGTTCCGGCCATCGATGTGATGTGTAATCCATCTTCGGTGTCATTGTTATAATCATCCAGATCTAAACGGGCTGTTCTAAGGTAAAATTCATATGCTTTAGCCTCATTACCCAATTTTGAAGCTAAAATAGCGTGAACACAGGGTGACAGTGAACTTCATGAACAGTTCGCGGTTCATAAAAATCATAATTCTTTCTTATCGTATCTAAATCATATTGATCTTCAAAGAAATATAAGCCTTGAAGTACATCTGCTTGTTTTATAAAACATGATCTCAAAATACGGTCCCAGCTCCACTTTTGATTGATCGGTCGCTCTGTATCAGGCAAATCAGCAACTAAGACTTGCTCTTTATCTAAATAACCATCCTGTTGTAAAAATATCCCGCTTTCAGTATCGATCGGATAATATAAATGATCCATGACATGCTGCCATGCAACGGCTTCTTCTTGCTTAAAAGCAACTTTTTCAAATAAGACCTTTAGTTTGATATGATCACTATCTTTTAACGTTTGTATGGATTCCAGCGTATACTTTAAACACCAGCTAGCAATCGTATTGGTATACCAGTTATTATTGACATTGTTTTCATATTCATTAGGACCAGTAACTCCCAGTATAACATATTTATCCTTCTCCGCACTCCAGTTGACACGTTGTGCCCAGAAACGACTGATAGCGATCAATACTTCAAGCCCATAATTTTCGACATATGACCAATCACCGGTATAGCGCTGATAATTGTAGATGGCAAAAGCAATTGCGCCATTACGGTGGATCTCTTCAAAAGTAATCTCCCATTCGTTATGACACTCTTCTCCATTCATTGTAACCATAGGATATAAAGCCGCTCCCTTTGAAAAACCAAGTTTTGCGGCATTCTCAATCGCCTTATCCAGATGCTGATAGCGATACAGCAATAAATTGCGGGCAATAGCCGAGGGTTGCGTAGCAAGGTAAAAAGGAACACAATAAGCCTCTGTATCCCAATAGGTCACACCACCATACTTTTCTCCCGTAAATCCTTTTGGACCAATATTAAGTCTGGAATCTTCGCCAGTATAAGTTTGGTATAATTGGAATATATTAAAACGAATAGCTTGCTGTGCGGCAACATCTGCAGTGATCTCAATATCACTTTCATTCCAGAAATTTCCCCAGGCCAACGCCTGATTATGTTGTAATTCATCAAATGTTATGGCAGAAATTTTTTCGATATTTGCTTTTCCCGTCACAACTAATTCAGTTTCACTATAATTTTGAGAAGTAACCATTGAAACACGTTTTTCTACAGAGAATATATCACCTGGCTCTACAGAAATTGCTACACTTTCAGAAACATATGCACCTTCTTTTGAAGGTTTGGATTCCAGAGTTTTATTATTTAAAGTAAAGTTATTAAACAAATCAGCACGGACTATGAAATCTGTTTTCTTCGTTTTCATCGTCACATTTAACTGTGAATCTGATGTACCACTTGAAATAAAATTCCAAAAATGTTCTTCATAGTTACTGTCTCTATTCACGACATCTCCTTCCAAATAAGACTCCACCTGTAAAGAAGCTTTTTGATTCAGAACTTGGATAGTATATTTTAAAGATGCTGTTTCAGACTGAAAAAGATGAAATATCCGCGTGCTCTTTACACGAATCTCCATACCATTTTGAAGTCTAGCGTCAAAAGATCGAATTAATAATCCATGCTTCATATCCAGTTTTCGTTGAAAACTATGTACATCACATTTTGCGAGATCCAAAACCTCACCATTCACTTCGATATGAAGACCAATCCAATTGATAGCGTTAATAACCTTCGCAAAATATTCAGGATAACCATTTTTCCACCAACCAACGCGGGTTTATCAGGATAATAAACTCCAGCCAAATATGATCCTGATAATGATTTACCGCTATAGTCTTCTTCAAAATTTGCTCTTTGTCCCATTCTTCCATTTCCAATAGAAAATATACTTCTGAGACTTCATTATATGCGGGCTGAAACCCTTCTTCTATGATATTCCACTCATCGTGGACGATGTAATTTTTCATTGCAAAATCAACTAATTAATTTAAAACTTCTTCCAAACTGCTGATTGACAAATCGGTTCCATTCAAGTTTGAACCGATACCAATCACACTCATTCCTGCAGCCCTTGCAGCATCTACCCCGGCCTGCGCATCTTCAAACACCAGACATACTTCTGGAAGTAACTTAAGATCACGGGCAGCTTTTAAAAAAACCTCTGGATTAGGTTTAGAAAGACTCACACTATTACCATCAACAAGGACATCAAAAAAAGAAATCATACCCGTTTTCTCGAGGATAAGCGGTGCATTTTTACTCGCAGACCCTAATGCAACCTGATATCCATTTTTCTTTAACCAATGCAACAGTTCAAGAGATCCAGGTAGAATTTCATCTGCTTTCATTTGTTCAACTAAATCTAAATACCAGCGATTTTTCCGTTCTGCCATTTCTATTTTTTCACTTTCAGAAGCATCAACTCCAGCCCAGTTTAAAATTTTCTCTAGTGAAGCAATTCTACTTACACCTTTTAATTGTTCATTTTCAATCTCTGTAAAATCAAATCCCAATTCCTGAGCAAGTCTTTTCCAAGCTTGAAAATGAAATACCGCAGTATCCACCAAAACACCGTCAAGATCAAAAATTACTCCCTTAATTTCCTTCAAAAGGTCCAATGCACTTTTCATTTTTTATTTTTTTAATTCAAACACCACTGTTTGATGAGGTTTTAATGTAATTTCCAATGGTATTTCTTGATCGATATCTGTTAAAATATTTTTCATTCGCGTTGTTTCTTTCATACTCTCCTTAAATCGAGCTAAGGGTAATTTAACCTCCTTGTCATTACAGTTCATAAAAACAGATACCACTTGGTTTTCGTGAGATCTGAAATATGCATACACATTATGTTCCGGTACATAATGCTGTGTTGCTCCATATTGTAGCACCGTATTATTCTTACGATAATTCGCTAACTTTTTAATATGATCGAACAGTTCATTTTCTGCATCAGATCGGCCTGAAGCATTAAATTTATTAACAGTATCACCCGCAAATCCACCTTTAAAATCTTCACGTAGCAAGCCATCAGGTCTATTAAATTCTTCATCAATACCTCTGCACCATAATACATCTGTGGTATACCACGAGATGTCAGCAACCAAGAGAATGCCGCTTTATATTTCTCTATGTCCTCTTCCAACCACAGAGAAAAAACGGTCCTTGTCATGATTATCTAAAAATATTACATTCGCTAATGGATTAGGATATTGATAATCCGATCCTAAAGTTGCATACAATCTATTTGCACCATCCTTTTCATTATTCAATGCATCTGCGATAGCATAATTTAATTGAAAATCAGTGACACCATCAAGCTTCGTATCGATCGACTGGCCAACACGTTTTCCTCCTAAGAAATAAGCTTGATTCGGTACAGACTGTACCCATGTTTCACCAAAGAATGAAAACTGAGGATATTCTTTTTGAATTGCCGCTGTCCATTTAGCCATAAAATCCAAATCGTTGTATGGATAGGTATCTATACGAAAACCATCAATACCTGCATACTCAATCCACCAAATATGACTCTGTAGAATATACTTCTGAACATATTCATTTTCTTGATTCATGTCGGGCATCGTCTCTACAAACCATCCTTTTCCATTCGCTCGCGATCTGCAACGGAAGCATAAGGATCGAAAATAGTCTGATCTTTATAAGTGGTTTGTGTAAAACTTGGCCATTCATGCAACCAGTCTTTAAAAGGCTTGTCAATTACGGTCCAATGATACAGTCCTACGTGATTCGGAACGACATCATGTACCAATTTCATATTTCGTTTGTGTAGTTCCTCTCCAAGTTTACGGTAGGTTTCATTGGTTCCCAATCGTGGATCAATATGATAGTTTTCTGTATTTGCATAACCATGATAGGAAGCCTGGGGCATATCATTGGTCAGTACTGGTGTTAACCACACAGAAGTAACTCCTAGATCAGCTAGATAATCTAGATGTTGAATAACACCATCTATATCACCACCATGACGAGCATACATGGAATCACGGTTTACCTGAATCTCCCGTAAACCTTTTATTTGATCATTCTTTGTGTTTCCATTGGCAAAGCGATCTGGCATGATTAAGTAGATCAAATCGTCGGAATGGACACCCTGAGCTTTCACAGAAGATGTTTCTCTATTTTTTAATTCATATTTATAGCTTCCTACTAGCTTATTATTTTCATAAAATTCAATTGGATAAAAGCCAGCAGTTGCGTCGGAGTCAACCGATAGATCTAGAAATAAATAATCGGAATTTTCAACCGGATTAGTTTTGACTAAGGTTAAGCCTTGCTTCTTGATTTTAACCGTACTCTTCCCAATGCCTTTTCCATAAATAATCAACTGCAAATCAGAAGATTTCATACCAACCCACCAATGCAAAGGTTCGACTCTTTGTATAGAAAATTTACCTTGAGAGAAGGCATAAGAAAGCTGAAGTAGCATAAAAACACCACTTAACAATAAACGTATCATCGTTCAAAAAAAGTTTGAAGAAATAGGGAGCCTCATGCTCCCTATTAAATTAGTTTTTAAAAATTTTTGCAGAATAACCTGAAGCTGTTCGTGACAGTTCAATATCGTATTTACCAGCAGTAGCAATTGCTATATTGGCACCATCTTGTTGTAGAGCGGATAAGTCGCCTCCGATATTCACAGCCCAATCATCGTCCATTCGGAATTTTAATTCACCCGCAACCAGGTTTACTGTTACTTTCCAGGTATATACTCCCTTGCTTCCTACAAAAGTTAAATCTGTATCACTATCCCAACCTTTAGGAGTTGCACTACCGATAACGCCCCAGGTTGATTTTGACACTTCATAGGTTTTAGCTTCAGAATCCATCCGAATTCTATAAAAATCATTCGAAGAAACAGTAATATTTCCAGCATCACCGCTTTGTAATAATGTTCCGTCTGTTTCTCCTTTACCAAAAGCATCTGTCCAGTCAACATTAGTCGGTAAAAATTTAAATCCAGAACCATCTACGGTAACGTACTCATAAATCTCAAACTTAGTTTTACTTTCTTTATCGTACAAACTCATCGGAAGCGCTAAAGTTGGTTCCCAACCAGCGGCAACTGAGCCTCCCACAAGAAACATTTGTGGATTACTCTCTGTGAAAGTAATTGGTCTTGTTTTTTCAATAATCTGTCCTGAAGAATTATAACTGATTTTGAGTAAAGCCTCTCCTATCCATGATGCTTGATTAGGAATATCAAATTCTTTTGATAAAATAAATGTATTGGGATCAACAGTAATATTTTCTGTGATCAAAGCTTCGCCTGCACTTACGGGTACAATAGAGAATGTAAAATCCGTAACCTGATTAGCAATAAAACTAACTTTTAATTTTTTCCCGACTTGAATGGTCGAAACTGTACTTTCGTTAATCGACAATATTGGAACGTCCGTACCGTGCTCCACTTTCTTACAAGAGAACAAAAGGGAAGTAATACCAACAAATAAAACTAATAGTAATCGAAATATATTAGACATTTTCATAATTTCTATTCATTTAAAGATTAATAACCAGGATTTTGATCCAATTTATAATTATTAGCTCTTGCTCTTGCGGGAATAGGAAATAGACGTTTGTAAGTTTCTCCAGCATTTGCTGGTTTAAATAACTGAGCATCTTCCCATCTACCAAAACGAATCATATCTGTTCTTCTGGTCAATTCAAACGTAAATTCTAAGGCACGTTCTTTATAAATAGCGTCCAAAGTTAATGTGCTAGCCGTAAAATGTTTCTCCGGATTAACTGGAAATGCACGTTTACGGACCTGATTAGCTGCATCAACAGCTTGGGAAACACTTGCTGCTGTAGCTCCTCTTAAAACAGCTTCGGCTTTCATCAGCAACACGTCTGCTAGGCGGAATACAACAACATCATTGCCGGCATTATTACTAATCTGGTTCTTATCCGGATAGTATTTAATACAACGTGCACCTGCTAAACGTCCTCCATCATCCGCTCCTCCAATGTCAAAATCAGATCCAGGTATTAATTTATAATTATATGGATCTAACACGACATTAAGTCCGTTATAATTCAGAGGTTGACCAGTAGAATTATACTGTTGACCATATAACCATTGTTTTTTACGATTATCCGCATTTTCAAACAAGTCAAAATAGGCCGGTTGTGCACTCCATCCATTCCACGGATTAATGCTCAATTCAAAGGTTTGACGATGTGCATAATGTAGTACACGGTTGAATAAAGTATTCCCTATAGCACGGGAAGCATCATAAGGAATTGAAAATATTGGTTCAGGATTTGAAGCGCCATTATCAGGTTTAAATTGCGTCAAAAAATCATTTTCTAGCGCATATTTCCCCGAATTAATTACAGCATTGCTATGTTCAACCACCTTATTCCAATTTGCAGTGCCACTATAAACCTGTGCATTTAAGTACAGTTTTGCTAATAAGGTATGTGCAAACCATTTTGTTGGTCGACCATAAGTAGCTTCTGTTTTTTCTTCACTTAAATTTGCTAGATTATCTTCTAAATCTTTTACAATGAATTTATAGACTTCTGCCCGAGCTGTAGTTGCCGGTAACTCTGTTCCTGTATCAAAGCTGGTAACTAGCGGAATGTTTCCGTAAGCATCCATCATCATAAAATAATACCAAGCGCGCATGGCTTTTATTTCAGAAATTGTCTGTGCTTTTGTAGTTGATTCAGGAGCTTGTTCTAAAATACTAAGCACACGGTTACAAGTACCTATTGCATTGAAACCCCAATCCCAATTATTTTGAACAACTTCATGTGACGCTGACCAAGTATGGTAATGCATGTCCCGCCATTTTCCACCATCAAACCAATCTCCTCCTCTTGTTGGGATAATAACTTCATCAGATCCCGCTGTTTGCAGACTAAAATAATTATCGAAATAACCTCTTGCACTGGTATATACAGGCCCTGTTAAGGCGATAAATTGTTCTGGAGTCTTGGGAAATGTATCTTCTGTATATGCTGAATACATCTTATCGTCAAATTTGGTACAAGACTGTCCTGCAACCAGTAACCCGGCAAATAAGAATAAATGAATTTTACTGAATCTCTTTTTCATAACTAATTGTGAATAAGGGTTAAAAAGTTAATTTCACACCTAACAAGAAAGATCTTGTTTTCGGATAATAATTTCTATTATCAACACCAGGTGCTAAACCACCTAAACTTACCTCTGGGTCTACACCCGAATATTTGGTTATCGTAAATAAATTTTGTCCAGATACATACAACCGAGCATTTTTTAAATATTTAGATTCTTTGGTACTAAATGTATAACCCAATGTTGCATTATCTAGTCTTAAAAATGAACCATCTTCAATAAATCTGCTAGAAGCAATTAGTGGCGTTTCAAAGATGCCTTCTTCAACTGCATCTTTAGAAATATTCGTCACATTTGCTTGTTGAAGACGGCTTAAATCGGCACGGGTAGCATTAAAAATTTGATTGCCATACATACCACGTAAGAAGAAGTTTAAGTCCCAGTTTTTATATTGAAAACTATTATTCCATCCATAAGTAAATTTAGGAAGCGCCTGCCCCATGACCATATAATCATCTGGTGCCGAAATCTGATCCTGTGTGACAAGTTCACCTGTTGGTTTTTGATAAATCGTTTTCTTCGCAACTTCATCGTAGCCCATATAATTAGCAACATAGAATGTTCCTAATGCATGACCTGGTAAAACAATTGCTGCCGTTTGACCGGTCCAGCCGTCAAGACCAATACTTCCTTCATAACGCTGCGATACGCCAATATTTTCGATATTAGAAGCTAATGAACCAACCTTATTGATATTACGGGCGAAGTTGACAGTTGTATTATATGAAAAATCACTATTGCGATAAACGACGGCATTTAAAGTGATCTCAACACCTTTATTACTCATGCTTGCTCCATTAGCTAATAAACGATTGAACTGATAAGGTGGCGAAGGAACGTCGTACTCATACAATAAATCCTTAGTTTCTTTATTATAATATTCAATGGTACCTCCCAAACGCCCTCTCCATAATTCAAAATCCAACCCAGCATTAAACATTGATGTACTTTCCCATTTTAAATCAGGGTTTTCATTTTGGTTAACGCCATAGGCATTCATCCAATTACCATTATATAGAAATTGACCATTTTGAGGACCGAAGATAATGATCTGTCGATATGGATCTATATTTTGATTTCCTGAAACACCATACCCCATACGTAACTTTAATTCACTAAATAAATCTTGGTCTTGCATGAAACTTTCCCTACTTATTCTCCAAGCTCCGGAAATTGAAGGAAATGTTGCCCATCTATTATTTTTTCCAAATTTTGATGAACCGTCACGACGTACAGATGCACTTAACAAATATTTTTCATCATAATTATATCCCACACGACCATAAACCGAAATCAATAAAGATTCTAAAATATAAGGATATGTACTATAAGGATTATAACCATCTGGCAAGGTTCCTAAATTAAGGTTATTGCCTCCTAGATCGTCAGACATAAAACCGACAGAAGAAGCAACAACACCATCATTATTTTTAGTTTTCTGATACGAATAACCAGCCATTGCATCAAAAGAATGAAGATTCTTAGTGACATTATAATTAACATAAGACTCAAAAATCTTATCTATATTTTTCAAGTTTGAACGTTCAGCAAATCCTCTTCCCAATGCTTTCGAATCAAAGTCTGTACGATGCATATAGTATTTTTTATCAAATTGATTTTGCTGATACGATATCACGTTAGTCCAGGTCAATCCCTTGAAGATCGTCAGATCCGCTTTTAAACTAGCTAGCAAAGTATTGTTATTTCGCTCTTCATCGCGTTGATTTAACATGGCTACAGGATTGAAATAGTTTGTTCTTCCAGGTACTTGGAAATAACCATTATATGGTGCATAAGCAACATCATCAGAACGAACCGGTGAAGTAGGCAGATAACGAGCTGCCCCATTAAAAATCCCGTAGTCTACATGATTGGATTTGTTCATACTATTCGCAACATTAAGCGCTAATTTCAAGCGATCATCAAAAGCATTTTGATCAATTCCAACCCGCGCTACGACCCTTTCTAAATCACTTCTTTTCACAATACCTTGGTTATTAAAGTAATTTACAGAAGCATTATAGCGAGTTCCTTCAGAACCACCTGTTAGCGAGAGATTGTGATTATGAGAAACCCCAGTCCGAGTTATTTCATCTTGCCAATCAGTATCAAAACCAGTCTCAGAGGCAGCTACAGTCAAACCATTGTCTGCAACAAATTGCTTGTGCTCAGCTGCACTTAACACATTGACACGATTAGCAACTCTTTCAATAGCAGCATAACCACTATAAGATAATACAGGCTTACCTGCTTTACCGCGTTTTGTCGTCACGAAAATAACTCCATTTGCAGCACGTGACCCATAAATTGCAGTGGACGAAGCATCTTTCATAACATCCATCGATACGATATCATCTGGTGCTACCAATTCAATGTTTGCACCGACTACCCCATCAATCACATACAATGGTGAAGAACTAGCAGTCAATGACGATGGTCCGCGCAATTGGATAGTGGATCCTGCAGTAGGGTCTCCACCTGATCTATTCACCGTCAAACCTGCAACTTTACCTGCCAATAACTGGTCAGGCGAACTCACTACCCCAGTATTAAATTCTTTTGGACCGACACTTGATATAGAACCTGTAATTTGCTTTTTCTTGGCCACACCGTAACCGATCACAACTACTTCTTCTAAATCGTTGGTACTTGAATTCAAGTTGAAATTCAACACATTTGCACCGGAGACAATTTGGATCGGTAAATCCATAGAACTGTAACCGATCATATTGACCGTAACAGTCGTCTTTCCTAGTGGCACTTGATTAATTGTGTACTCCCCGTTTTGATTTGTTGCTGTTGAAATTGGACTTCCTTTGATTACAATAGTAGCTCCGATCACAATTTCTCCCTTATCATCCACCACTTTACCAGAAAGTGAAGAATTTTGTGAAAAAGCATTCATCCAAAGCATCATCAAAAGACCAAAGGTCATTACAGCACGTAATGTAAATTTGCTCATAATGTAATTGATTTTATATGTTTAGTTTATTAATTTAGTTTTACTTAAAAGGTAATATCCACCAGGCTTAATTGTAATCTGACTATTTTGATCCCAATTTAGATTCGATCGAGTCATATTATCATACCAGCTCCCCGCTAAATCTGATGTAATGTGAAACGCTCTCGTTACAGTGTCAAAATTTCCGATAACAAATACAGTTTGATTTCCATCAGACATGGTATAATATTTCAATCCATCCTGCAGTGAGGACGATAATAATGTTGCTTTTCTAAAAATTGAATTTAATTTTTTCAACCTGATCAATTTTGCATAGTGCTCAAATAAACGCTTACGAGAAATGTTGGACAAATAATCCCATTTCAATGGTTTTTCCCCTGTTCGACCATTTTCATCTATCGAGATATCGTAACCGAATTCACCAAATTGCCAGATCATTTTTGGACCAGGACTAGTTAACAAAAACGTTGCTGCTGCTTGAATCCTATCTAAAGCAGTAGCAAGATTCTTAACAGAATAAGAACCGTCAGCATAACCATATTGAGCATTCTTAAATTGGATTCTTTCTTCATCATGAGACTCCATGTAGCTCACCATATTAGCTGTCTTAAAACCATGTGATTCCGCAAATAATCTACTCAAATCCGATTTAGATCCGCTATTATAGCCCATAGTCGCTTCATTAAAATTCCCATTTAAATTATTCCAAAGTAACATTCCTTCAGCAGCTAATTCTTGTTCCTCTTGATCAGAACCGAAATGTTCTAAAATGACATAGCAACTTGGATCAAGAATTTTAAGATAATCATGATAATTTTTCCAGATCGCAACCCGGCTAGCATCATAAGCAGACCAAGACCCAACGTTAGTTTCTGCAGTACCCGTATTTTTCTGTGTAAATCCTTTTGATAAATCGAAACGGAAGCCGTCTATCTTAAATTCTGTAATCCAATACTTCAGAACATCCTTCACAAAAATTTGTGTATAAGGGCTTTCATGATTAAAGTCATATCCGACATTAAAAGGATGTCTTGGCATCATATTAAACCAAACATTGTTAGAGCTCGTGGTTTGTCCTTCAAAATACAGTTGAGCGAGAGGTGATTGTCCGAATGCATGATTAAGTACCACATCTAAGATCACCGCAATTCCTGACTGGTGAAGATTATCGATGAGACTTTTTAAATCATTTGCACGACCATAATATTTATCCACGGCTAAATGATAAGAAGGATTGTAACCCCAAGTAGAATTGGCTTCACTTTCCTGAACAGGCATCAGTTCGACGGCATTAATACCTAGACGCTTTAAATATGGAATGGAATCGCGTATCGCATTAAAATTATGCTGTTTTGAAAAATCACGTGTAAGCAATTCATAAATCACTAAATCATAAGCATTTGGTTTGTTAAAGTTTTGAACTTTCCAAGGATAGTCCGTACCATTCAATTCCAATACACTCACCTGACCTGTAGTCTGCTGTATCGGATATGCTGGCAACTCAGCGACCGAACTTCCTAAATTGCTATCATAGATTGGGTCCAATACTAACTTGCTGTAAGGATCCCCTATTCTTAACTGACCATCAATTAGAAATTGATAGGTATACTTTTTTGAAAAATCCAAATCTGCTACTGTTAACCACCATGTACTTCCATCAGGCGTCTGTTTCAAGACATACTTTGATTCTGCCTGAAAATTATTAAAACTACCTAATAGAAAAATAGTTGATTTTCCAGGAGCAGTTAACGCGAAACTCACTGTTTTCTTTTCCTTGTCGATCGTTACACCGTTCTTATTGACGCCGATAGGAAGTGCTGCAATTTCAGGCTTATCATTAACGAATATCCGTAACTTCTTCTCGTAGCTATTTCCATTAACTTCTATGCGAGCAGTAATAAGATGTACACCTAAAGTTCCAAACTTACATTTAAATGTGTGCTGCGATGAATTGCTTACAGTTTCCTGTTCAACTTCATCAATACGTAGTGAAAGTTTGCCCGCTACCGTAGAAAAAACTTCGATAGCGAGCTCTTCATTCAATAAATAAGCTTCTTTTTCCGATGTTAAAATATAAGTAGGCTGTGTGCTAGGTTTTAAAAATGAAAGATGAACTTCCCCTTTTGTAGCAACATCTACATAAATATCAGACCCATCTCTATTCCTCTGAATTTTTGTTCCTGAACCATTGCGTACTACTAACGCAATTTTAATCACGTCAGTTCCAGCAATTCCTTTAAAAACTTCACTCGGTTTTAACGAGATGCTATACCGTCCATCAGATTGACGGCTTAGCTTAAATGCATCATCATTTTTTGTCCAATCCGTAGCAACCTCTTTCCAATCATTTTCATCTTTACTTATAGCAGTAATTAGCCCAATATGTAAAAACAATGGTCCATCTGCCGATACCAGTGCCCGATTCCCCTTATTTACATCAAACATAAATGTAATGGACTCATCCCAGTAATTAAACAGCTTATTCGTTGTGACTAAACCAATATCACTAGGAGACACTTCACTTTCTATCGCTATAGTGGCAGGATTACTTTTTTTACAACTAAAAAAAATAACCGATATACTAAAAAATATACAGATAAAATAATGTCTCATAACTCCTTACAATTGGCAATATAATTTATGGGAACGTTCCCATAATGATGCATTAAAGCATCTTGTACGCTAAAAATATACTATGAATTCAAAGCTAAAATCCCTTTACAATTGGTAATCCTATACTGGGAACGTTCCCAATATTTATCTAAGATAAAAGTTAAAGGCTTAAATCCAAACTTTTTAATGATTTTTTTTACTAGATTTCTGAAAAATTAGAGAAGATTCCAGATAAGTTACTTCTTGATTAGAGAAGCTAATCGGTTTAGCAATCAGTTGACACAGATATTCTGTAGCAGTTTTTCCCATTTCATAAGCGGGTTGTTTAACAACACTTAATCCAGGTTCTAGAAGATCTGCAATATCTAAACATGAAAAGCAGATCAACTTTAATTCAGAAGGAATATTAATTCCTTGATCTTTGGCAACACGCATTGCCGAAATAGCCAAACGTTCAACGGAAGCAAATAAACCATCAGGTTTCTGTATTTTATACAAATTCTTAATGTCTTCCATATTACCTTCTGATTCATTCACGGTATCAAGCACCAAATTAGCATCAAAAGGAATTTTATATTTTTCCAAAGCAGCCTGATAACCCGCCATACGTACCTTACCAATAGAGACATTTTGATTAATTACTAAATAAGCAATTCGTCTACAGTCGTTCTCTATTAAATGCTCTGTAGCAGCAAAACTTGCTTCAAAATCGTTTCCAGTTACATAGCTGGTATTCACATCATCATAAGTTCTATCAAAGAAAACAACCGGTATATTATTATCTTTTAGTACCTGAAGATGGCTATGATCATGGCCTTCACCAGAAGCAGACATAATAACCCCATCTACTCGTCCGTTGATCAACGATCGTATAATAGAAGCTTCTTTATCCACGCGGTGGTCTGTTACATAAATTAAAGTATGGTAATTTTTTGAACGGGCAACCAATTCAATTCCTTTAATCGCCTGACTAAAAAATTTATTTCCAAATTCAGGTATTATAATAGCGATGGTACTGCTTTTATTAGCTCTTAAATTGCTCGCATACATATTAGGTGAAAAGCCTAATTCATCAGCCATTTTTAAAATACGTGCTTTTGTATTTGGATTGATATCATTACCATCGCGGAAAGCCCGTGATACTGTAGACTTGGATAGACCTAAACGTTCCGCTAATTCTATAATTGTTATATGTGACATTGTTGCTGAAATAAAAGCATCTCAAATATAGAACAAATTTAGGATTTAAATGAAGCTTAAAGTAAGAATAGCTAAGGTATAAAAAGGTATAAACACAAA
>NZ_ASZT02000069.1:0-27347 GCF_001006065.1 Sphingobacterium sp. IITKGP-BTPF85 | reverse complement strand
GAACCCAGATTCTCCACATCAAGACATCGATTTATCGATGCTTTTATTTACTCCTATTTTTATTGTATTTCCTATATATTTTATCGAAGCTAAATTGATCTAGCTGATTGCTTTCGCAATTGAAATTTACCTCATAGTAGTGTTGTCATTTTAAAGATGTTCAAACACGATGAGTTTTCATATAAACATTTATATATTTGATTGTATTATATAAACTTATTAGAAATGAATTTAAAATCTATTTCGGTAATAGCTTTTGTGTTCTTATCACACGTAACAATTTTGCACAGGTGAAAAAGTATGATTGGAAAGAAGCAAACGAGGGTGGGTATACGTATCGTTACGTAACCAATGATCCTACAAATTCGCGTTTTTATACATTAAAAAACGGTCTTACAGTTATTTTGAGCCCTTCTAAAAAGGTACCTCGTATTCAGGCCTATATTGCAACGAAAGCAGGGAGTAAAACTGATCCTTCAGATCACACAGGCTTAGCGCATTATTTAGAGCACATGCTTTTTAAAGGGACTGATAAGTTTGGATCAAAAGATTGGGCAAAGGAAAAACCATTACTGGATCAGATCGATGGTTTATATGAACAGTATAACTCCACTAAGGATGAAGCCAAGCGTAAAGAAATTTATAAGCAGATCGATCAGGTTTCTGGCGAGGCAGCAAAATATGCTATTGCCAATGAATACGATAAATTGATGAGTGAGATGGGGGCTGAGGGAACAAATGCCTTCACTTCTTTTGAACAGACTGTCTATACTGAGGATATTCCCAATAATGTAATCGATAAGTTCCTGGCTGTACAAGCAGAACGTTTTCGTAATCCTATATTAAGATTGTTTCATACAGAATTAGAGGCTGTTTATGAAGAGAAGAATAGAGGTTTGGATAATGATGGACGTAAATCAGTAGAGGCCATGTTTGAAGCTATGTTTCCAAATAATAATTATGGAAAACAGACAACTATCGGTACCGTTGAACATTTGAAGAACCCTTCTTTGAAAGCGATTCGTGAATATTTTAATACGTATTATGTCCCTAATAATATGGGGGTAATTATGTCTGGTGACTTTGACCCAAATGAAGTAGTAAAGAAAATCGATCAGGCATTCAGTTATATGAAACCGAAAGAAATTCCAGCATATACTTTTGATGCTGAAAAAGACATCAAACAACCAATTGTAAGAGAGGTTAAAGGGCCAGAATCGGAATTTCTATTTTTAGGTTTCCGTTTCCCCGGTGCATCTACAAAAGATGCTCAAATGTTAAATTTGCTCGGAAATATGCTTACAAATGGTTCAGCTGGATTAATTGATTTAGATTTAGTGAAATCTCAAAAATTATTGGGAGCAGGGGCTTTTCCATATGTATTAAAAGATTATTCGATGTTGATCATGCAGGCTAATCCAAGTCAAGGTCAATCTTTAGATGATGTGAAATCTTTGATTTTAGGAGAATTGGATAAGCTGCGTAAAGGTGATTTTTCTGACGACCTGATTACTTCCATTGTAAATAACGAAAAGAAATCAGAAATTTCACGAAATGAAAGCTATAGTAATCGTGCTGAGGAGTTAATGGATGCCTTTACTTCTGGAGTTGATTGGTCGACAGAATTGAGTTATTCAGATAACTTAACTAAAATCACGAAGAAAAATATTATGGATTTTGCTACAAAATATCTGAATGATAATAATTATGTAGTGGTCTATAAACGTAAGGGCATTGACGATAGCATTGTAAAAGTAGAGAAACCTCCTATTACGCCTGTAGTTGTAAATCGTGACGATCAATCACTTTTTCTAAAAACTATTGCTGCAATGCCTGAAAGCAAAATTGCACCTGTCTGGTTAGATTATACTAAAGATGTACAAAAGACTACCTTAAAAGGTCTTGATGTGATCGCAGTGCAAAATAAAGATAACGCATTGTTTAGTTTAACTTATCGTTACGAGATGGGGAAATGGAATAATAAGTTATTAAGTATTGCCGCAGATTATTTAGAATTCTTAGGTACTAAAGAAAAAACCAGTGAAGATTTCAGCAAGGCGTTTTATAAGTTGGCCTCAGATTTTTCAGTGTCTTCAGGTAATGAAGAAACACGTATTAATATTTCAGGATTAAATGAAAATTTTGAACAAACAGTTGCGCTGATTCAAGATTTATTAAAAAATAGTGTTGGTGATCAAGAAGCATTGGAAGCTTATATCGGTCGTTTGAAAAAATCAAGAACAAATGCTAAAGAAAATAAGAACTTGATCATGGAAGGATTGAGATCATATGCAAAATATGGAGCTAAAAATCCTTTTAATAATGTTTTGACAGATCAAGAGCTGGATGCGATCAAAGCATCGGACTTAGTTACTATTTTACACGAGCTGGCAAATACAAAACATCAAATTTTATATTACGGGCCTAAGACTACTAGTCAATTGGTTGCTACTCTTAAACCTTTAAATTCGAATACCAATTTTGCTACAGTTCAGAAAGCAAATACTTTTGAAGAATTGCCTACCCCTAAAAATCAAGTGTTGTTTACTAATTTTGATATGAAGCAGGCGGAAGTATTCTGGTTTAGAAATTCTGAAGTGTATAATTCAAAATATAGTCCTACTGTCGCATTATTTAATATGTATTTTGGTGGAGGTATGGGAAGTATCGTATTTCAAACGATTCGAGAATCTAAAGCTTTAGCTTATTCTACTTATGCTAATTTTGCTTCTCCTGTTAAAAAGGAAAATCATTATTCGGTAGGCGCATATGTCGGTACACAGGCCGATAAATTTAATGAAGCTGTTGTCGGTATGAATGAACTATTAAATGATTTACCTGATGCTCCAAAAGCTTTGGATATCGCTAAAGTTAGTTTAGTAAAATCATTGGCTAGTGACCGCATTACGAACGCAAATATTTTATCAAATTATCTAAGTGCACAGCGCTTGGGACTTACGGCAGATATTCGTAAAGATATCTATGAGCAAGCGCCAAAATTAAGTTTTACAGATCTGAAACTTTCATAATAAAGAAATGAGTCGTAAACCTTATGTTTATTGTATTGTTGCAAAAGATGAAAATATAAAAATGGAGGATCTGCAAAAACTTGGAGAAGTTAAGAAATTAACATTGCAAGAGTTATTCGGGTATTAAACTATTGTAAAAAGAAGAGCAGGATTTCCTGCTCTTCTTTACAATAGTTTAATTTTGATGTTACGAAAAGAAACTTCATCAGTATGGTTTTGTAAGGCAATTTTTCCTTTTTGGAATTTACCGAAATCTGGATAGTTCTTCATATTGGTACCAGCGACAAGATCTTTCCATTCCTGGGTGTTGGTTTCGTTTTCGAATGTTAACTTCCCATTTAACCAAAAGCTTACTTTTCCCTTGTTCTGTACAATTCTAGATTGATTCCATTCGTTGTAGGGATTAGGTTTTGAATTGGATCCTATGCCCTTTATTGCGTATAACGATCCAGCCCAATGTGTTGAATCTGTTTGATGCCGCGGTTCCGCATTGGCATTATCTAAAAGTTGCATTTCAAGTCCTGTAACAAATGTAGCGTCATATTTTGGATCCTCTTGAACATCTATAAATACGCCGCTATTGCCACCTTTGGCAACTTTCCAATCAAATTTTAAGTCAAAGTCTTGAAAAGTTTCATTCGAAACTAAATCTCCAAATACACCAGTTTTAACAGTGGGGTCGCAAGTATAGCATCATCTTTTACCACCCATTTAGAGGTTGATTCCCTTGGTTGTAAATATGCCAATTGTTAATATCTTTTCCGTTAAAGAGAAGTTGCCAACCCTCTTCTTTTTCGATTGCACTTAGCGTATTATGTTCTGTAGTTTGTTTGCAAGACCATAGAAAGCCAATGGATAATAGGAGGTATGTAATTTTTAATTTCATATGATTTAGTTTTGGGCAAAATACAAATATTTGCGCTTTTATTGAATTAAAGCACAAGAGCAATGCTTGTAAGCATTGGCTCTTGTGTTTTGTAAATTTTAAAAATGAATAAGTTCATCTATTTGTTCATGAATGGCATTCCTTGTTTCAATATGCACAAATGTATTTTCTTCGCTTATTTCATTTTGAATATGAGGTAAAAAAATTTTTAATGGTAAAACATGCATACGTAAGTAATTACATATTCCGGTTAGATGATCTATCCCTCTTAAATTACCATAGCGTCCCGATGAAATACCAACAAGAGCCGCTTTTTTATGGCAGAAGCTAATTGGGAAAGTACAGGCGTCAATGAAGACCTTGAGTACGCCAGGTATACTGCCATTATACTCTGGTGTGATAAAAATAAATTTATCGGCTTCAGATACCAGCTGTTGTATTTTTTTAAACTGGTCACTTCGTTGACCATATAAATCTGAGACGATAATATCTGCAGGAAGTTCTGTTAAAGGTAGTATTTGACAGCTTTCACCGCTTTTTTGTATGTAATCTTGATAGTATTGTGCAACTTTTAGCGTCTTACTTTTGGGGCGATTCGTTCCCGAAATTATTAAAATCATTGTCTAGTTGTAACTTATAAAAACCCAAGGAACAAAGTGGATGTATATCCTGATTTTTTGTATCTTAGCATCTTGAGGATCTATTCCTTTAGATACTTCAAAAGTAAGAAATATGCATGATTTAAGTGTTTTTTTGCAGGGAAGAATTTATGAATGAACAGAATAATCCTTTTTTGTGACTTTAGGGGAACAAATGACATTTTATAAAGAAAGAATTTCATTCGAAATGGGTAAAATTATATCAATTGCAAATCAAAAGGGTGGTGTTGGTAAGACAACAACATCAATCAATCTGGCAGCTAGTTTAGCTGTTTTAGAATATAAAACCTTATTGGTTGACGCTGATCCACAAGCAAACTCTACTTCTGGAATTGGATTTGATCCAAGAACCATTAAAGAAAGTATATATGAGTGTCTGGTAAATGATCTAGATCCACGTGATGCTATTCAAGCTACTGAAACTCCTAACTTGGACTTACTACCAGCTCATATTGATCTGGTAGGTGCTGAGATCGAAATGATTAATATGCACGAGCGCGAATATAAGATGAAAAAATCTTAGATCAAGTAAAGGATGATTACGACTTTATCATTATTGACTGCTCTCCATCATTAGGTTTGATTACGATCAATGCTTTATCAGCTTCAAACTCAGTCGTAATTCCCGTTCAATGTGAATATTTTGCATTAGAAGGGTTAGGCAAGTTGCTGAATACAATTAAAATTGTTCAGACACGTTTAAATACTAGTTTGGAAATAGAAGGTATTTTATTGACCATGTACGATGTGCGATTACGTTTGTCTAATCAAGTCGTAGAGGAAGTTAAGACACATTTTACTGATTTGGTATTTGAAACGATTATCCAGCGAAATACACGATTAAGTGAAGCGCCAAGTTTTGGTATTTCTGTGATTATGCACGATGCATCCTGTAAAGGTGCAATCAACTATTTAAATTTGGCCAGAGAAATTTTACATAAGAACGGACATCTAAAAGAATTAGATTCAACAGTTACAATATAATATGGCAGCACAACAGCGAAAAACAGGTCTAGGAAGAGGATTAGGTGCCTTATTAAACGATAGTGCCGATATCCCTGAAAGAAATTCGGAGGTAGAAACATCCCGGGTAGAATCTGCTACAAAATCAAAAGAATCTGGCAATATTAGTACAGTTAATGTGGATACGATAGAAATGAATCCATTTCAACCCCGTACTGATTTTGATCCACAAGCGCTACAGGAACTGTCTGAATCGATCTTATTGCAAGGTTTAATTCAACCTATTACTGTTAGAAAAATTGGTGAGAATGCCTACCAGTTGATTTCTGGAGAACGCAGATACCGTGCATCAAAATTAGCTGGTATTACCGAAATTCCGGCATATATTCGGACAGCGAATGACCAACAGATGTTGGAAATGGCACTGATTGAAAACATTCAACGTGAAAATCTAAATGCGATTGAAGTAGCATTAAGTTTTCAACGGATGATTGAAGAGTGTAATTTGAAGCAAGAAGAATTGGGAGAACGTGTAAGTAAAAACCGTTCTACCGTAACCAATTATTTACGCTTATTGAAATTGCCGCCTGTTATTCAAGCAGCGATCCGTGATGGAGAGTTAACGATGGGACATGCACGTGCGCTAATTAATGTAGGAGAGGTAGATAAACAATTATATATCTTTAAATTGATCGTTGACTTGGGATTGTCTGTTCGCAAGGCAGAAGAATTGGTGCGGGAGATTCAAAATGGCAATAAAAAGAAAGCACAAAAAGATAAGAATGTACCTAAATCATTTCAGTTTCAAAAGATTGAAGATGATCTGGCATCTAAATTTTCATCTCAGGTTAAGTTAAATTTAAAAAGTGCAAAAGGAAAAGGTGCGATCGAAATTCCTTTTGAGTCTGAAGATGATCTGAGCCGTATTCTGGAATTATTAGACTGGTAAGATGTATAAAATAATCAGTTTATTCTGTTCTATATTTATCTTTTTTGCTGCGCAGGCACAGAAAGTTGATACAAAAGATAAAGTTGCTTTAAAAACAGTTACTGCAACAGATTCAACGAAAAAAGTATCGGCAGTGCAGGATACAACAAAAAAAGAGAGCCGTAGGGAACGAAAAAAAAGAGAGAAGGCTGAAGAAGAAGCAAAAACACCCAAAATCTTTAAAGATTCAACACGTCTTGCTATTGAAGCCAAAACCGTTACCGCATGGAAGCGATCTTTAGTTTTGCCAGGATGGGGTCAATATACCAATAAGGGATTATGGTGGATCAAGGTTCCTGTAATTTATGGGGGATTTGCAACCACGGTACTTGTGTTTGACTTTAATAACCGTTACTACAAAGAACTTCTTAAAGAGCTAGATTTTCGCTATGATAACAATGGTAAAATAGATAATCCAGCGTATGCTAATGCTTCAGAGCAAGGGCTTATCAGTGCAAAGGACTATGCACGCCGTAATCGTGATCTTATGGTGCTTTTAACTGTGGGGTTATACGGGTTGAATGTGGTCGAAGCTTATGTGGACTCAATGCTCAAGAATCGATGGAGTGTAAGGTCTGAAAAGGTCGCATTTACCATTAGACCAACTGTACTTCAGGGCCCATCAAACAATCTTGCATTTAATGCCGTTCCAACTATGGGACTGAAATTATCCATGAAAATAAAATAAAAATTATATAACTTAAAGCTGTATTTGTGCGCTGTCGCATAGATTTATTTGGTCTTCTTTATTTAAATATGATCTAAAATAGATATGAAAATAGTATTATTCGGCTACGGAAAAATGGGCCAAATCATAGAAAAATTTGCTCAAAAGAGGGGGCATGAAATTCATTTGATCGTCAACAGCGAAAATCGTAATCTCATTACAGTGGATGAATTGGGTGATGCAGATGTTGCAATTGACTTTGGTGTTCCACAGGCAGCGATAGCTAATATGGAACTTGCTTAGAAGCAAATCTTCCGATTGTAATGGGTACAACAGGCTGGTACGAGCATCTTGATACAATCAAGGAGAAATGTCTCTCTGTGGATGGGTCTATCTTATATGGTTCTAATTTTTCGATCGGTGTAAATATCTTTTTTCATATCAATAAGATGTTGGCGAAAGCAATTCAGCCTTATAAAGCTTACGATGTACAGGTTGAGGAAATTCATCATATCCACAAATTGGACGCACCAAGTGGAACTGCTATTACAATAGCGGAGGGTATCCTGAACAATAGCGACACTAAAACTTCCTGGGTTAATTCTGTCGTTGGCGATGGAGAAGAGGAGGTTATTCCGAAAGCAGATCAATTGCTAATAGAGAGTCATCGTATTGAAGAAGTTCCAGGAACTCATACTGTTGTATATAGTTCTGAAGTAGATCAAATTGAATTTAAGCATACAGCACACAGTCGTGATGGTTTTGCTTTAGGTTCAGTAATTGCTGCTGAATGGTTATTTGGAAAGCAAGGATTCTATCAGGTGACAGAAATGTTTGATTTTAATCGGTAACTAAGTTGCCGATTTTGCGTTAAAAAATAAGGATTCTGTAACGAATCCATAGTCTATTATACTAATTGAAATATTAGATTATTAAACAATAAAATTTTAAGAAGCTTATGTGGTATATTATTTTTGCGGTCTTAACAGTAGTTGCTCATTACGGGCTTTGGAAATTATTTGTTAAGGCAGGAAGACCGGGATGGGAAGCATTAGTTCCTTTTTATCGGGAATATGTGATGGCTCAATTGACAGGTCGTGCAAAATGGATTGTTGTTCTTTTGCTAGTCCCAATCGTAAATATTTTTATTTTCTATGGATTGTATTTGGACCTTATAAAGGCATTTGGGAAAAGAAGGTTCTGGGAAAATACGGCAGCAGTTTTAGCTCCTTTTATTGTATTGCCTCTTTGGGGAAACGATCCTCTAGTAAAGTATTTAGGAAACCCAAATTCAGAGGAATTTAAAAAGAAATATTTTTATAAAAAATCAATGGCCCGCGAATGCAGATGCGATTGTTTTTGCAACAGTTGCAGCATCTTTAATTCGTGGTTTTTTGATTGAAGCGTATATGATTCCGACCGGATCTATGGAACGGACGTTGTTAGTCGGTGATTTCTTGTTCGTGAGTAAGTTGAATTATGGACCCCGTATTCCAATGACACCTTTGGCATTTCCTTTTGCTCATCATACGATGCCATTGACAGGTGGGAAAGCTTATTCAGAATTGATAGAACTCCCTTATAAGCGTTTGCCTGGTTTTCAGGATATCAAAAGAAATGATGTCGTAGTATTCAATTATCCTATGGAGGCCGATGCTCCTTACAACAGACCGGTTGATAAACGTGAAAATTATATCAAGCGTTGTGTAGGGATGCCTGGAGATGAAGTTTCAATGGCAAATGCAGTATTTTTTGTAAATGGTAAGCCTGGTTTTAATCCGCCAGAAGCACAATTAGATTATATTGTAGTAACGGATCAATCTGGTTTGGATCTGCGTGTGATGAAAGAAAAACGATTAGAAATGTCTGATACCGGACAACCTAACATTTATCAAGTTTTTATGACAGCAGATGAGGCCGCAATGGTCAAAGGCTGGATAAATGTGAAGGAGGTCGTTCCTAATATTCGTAAAGCTGGAGAAAATGAAGACGCTTCATTTCCTCATGTTGCATCTCTAAACTGGAACTTTGACAATTTTGGACCTATTAAAGTTCCAAGTAAAGGCTGGACAGTTCAATTGGATAGTGCAACAATGCCAATATATGAACGTGCAATCACTGTTTATGAAGGTAATAAATTAGAAAATAAGTCTGATGGTATTTATATTAATGGTGTAAAAGCTAATTCTTATACTTTCAAAATGAATTATTACTGGATGATGGGTGATAATAGACACAATTCATTAGATTCTAGAGGATGGGGTTTCGTGCCGGAAGATCATATAGTGGGTAAAGCATTATTTACCTGGTTAAGTCTTGATGAACTCGGATCTGGACTATCGAAAATAAGATGGAATAGAATATTCAAAGGAATAGAATAAACATATCAACAAAAGAGGCTTTACATTTGTAAAGCCTCTTTTATTTAAGTGCGTTTAAGTATCTTTTTATCGTTTCTTCTAAGCCTAAGTACAGGGCATCAGCAATTAGAGCATGTCCTATGCTTACTTCTAACAATCCCGGAATATGTTCGTTAAAGTAAGTTAGGTTATTTAAATCTAAATCATGACCAGCATTAATGCCTAATCCTACCTCTCTCGCTTTTAATGCGGCATGAAAATAAGGTTTGATCGCTTCATCTCTTTCATCTAAGAATGCTTGTGCATATGACTCTGTATAAAGCTCAATTCGGTCAGTACCCGTTTCTGCTGCAGCCTCAACCATATCTTCATCTGGATCCACAAAAATAGAAACTCGAATACCTTGATCTTTAAATAGTTTGCACATATCAGTCAGATATGCCTTATTTTTAATAGTATCCCAACCATGATTCGAAGTAATCTGTCCCTCTGCATCAGGAACTAATGTTACCTGAGCAGGTTTGTTAGCCAAAACAAGATCTATAAATTTTTGTTCTTGACAATTACCTTCAATATTTAATTCTGTTTGAATATTGGCTTTTAAGTCAAAAACATCTGCATAACGGATGTGGCGTTCGTCAGGTCTTGGATGTACAGTAATTCCATTTGCACCAAAACGTTCACAGGCTAGAGCAGCTGCTAATACATTTGGATTATTTCCGCCACGAGAATTACGTAGGGTAGCAATTTTATTGATGTTTACAGATAATGCAGTCATGTTGATTTCAATCTTTTAAGTAAAAATACAAAACAATTTGCATGCTTACTCATATTAGCAACAATTTGCTTGATAAAGAACAGATTCTTAAATTGATTTTTTTTAACTTGCATCTATATGGAAGGATTTGATTATAGCCTTTTTAGAGGTTTCCGGTTGCTCGATGTTATCGATATTATTTTAGTAGCGATTATTATTTACTATGTATATAGTTTGATACGCGGGACCATTGCTGTTAATATATTAATTGGTGTCGCATTATTCTACGGTATATATATAATTGTTAAGCAGATGCATATGCGCTTGCTGACGGAAATATTTGGGGGCTTTATCTCTGTTGGTTCTATTGCCTTGATTGTTGTATTTCAACAGGAGATCCGGCGTTTCCTGTTACATATAGGGAAAAACATTTCGATGAAGCGAAAGAAGATCTTATGGTCTTTCCTAGTTAGTAAACGAACCGTTGCAAAAGATAATTCTGAACACATGAGACCCATTATAGAAGCATGTCGCAGCATGTCAAAATCCCGTACGGGTGCGCTATTGGTTTTTTCTAAATATTTTGATGAAGAATATTATCAAAGCAGCGGCGAGTACATCGATGCACATATTTCAAAGCGCCTCATTGAAAGTATTTTTAATAAAAATAGCCCCCTACATGATGGAGCTGTAGTTGTTGTTGATTTTAAAATTATGTCAGCTTCTTGTATTTTACCTTTATCAGATAGCGAAGATCTGCCTTTGCAATTTGGCTTACGACATCGTGCCGCGATTGGGGTGACAGAGGTATCTGATGCTGTCGCTGTTATTGTATCAGAGGAAACGGGTGAAATATCTTTTGCAAAAGATGGCAATGTCAATATGAATATTACACATGAGGAACTCGCAGAATTGCTGAAAGAAGAATTATAAAAAACGCCACTTTGAAAAAAAGTGGCGTTTTTTATAGCATAATATTATTATTTACCAGCTTCTTGGATCACCTGGTTATTTAATTTAACGTACTCAGCATTATTCCCTTTTTGTGCAATTTCTACTCCTTTTTGAGCTGTTGCAACTGCACCTTTTTTATCACCAGATTTTAATTGAATTTTAGCTTTCCAATAACGAACATATGGTGCATCAGGATTTTCTTTTTCAGCCTCATTTGCCCAAGCTAATGCTTTATTAAGATCTAAATTATTACTTAGATAAAATTGTGCAGCTTGTAGATAAGGTTTTTTATCACCTTTCATTGCTTGATCAATATTAGCTAAAATCTCCTTCGTTTGATCGGTTTTAATTGTAAATTTCGTGTATGTGTTTTCCCAAGCTAATGATAGTGTAGCCGAATTAGTTGTTACATTTTCAAATTGCATGGTAAAAGTTTCTACTTTATTAGAAAGCTTTGTGGATTTTACATTAAAACGAACTAAATCATCTTTCTTATCGTAGGTATAGGCTCCCCACTGATTACTGTTTTTTGTTAATATGATTGTCCAGTCACCTTTAGTTGGGATAGTTAAAATACCATATGTTCCTGCAGGAACCTTATTTCCTTCTATTGTAACTTCTTCTTCAAATTTAATAATAGGAAGGTTATTAGCACCTGTTCTCCAAACTTCATTGTAAGGAACCAAATTACCAAAGATAACACGACCGTTTATGTTCGGTCTTTGGTATGTAAGCGCTATGTTTTTAATTCCTAAACCTTGAGTAATCGAAGTCGTACTACTTGCTTGCGGCAATTTTACTTGAGCAAAAGAAGTTGTAGAGATACTAAATGTGAGTACCGTCGCGGCGCACAGTGTTAAAATAGATTTTTTCATTTTGGAAACGTTTAATTTTTCCTAATTTACTTGTAAAAAATCAGAATAAAGAATTTTGATTATTAATAATAAGAGCCGGTAAATCATCTTTATCGCTCTTATATTCTATATTTTTATAAACTGTTTAATAACTTTTGTGCTTCTTTCATTTGGTTTGGTATTGCTTTTTGATTGATGTTTTTATTTGTGAATCCAGCAATGGCATCATTTAATTTCTGTAATTGAGATGCTTTTAACTCTTTTTTCAAGATTCTTATTTTTTCAGAATCCTGAATCCCTTCAATTAATTTTTCGAAACGAATAGAAGTCATATTATCAGGATAAACAAAATAGGTATCGCCACCTAACCACGTTCCATAACGTGTATCTTGATTAGGATTTGAATTCCAGCAGTCAAATGCCCATCTTAAATAACCATCAAAACCTCTTTGAACACTGTGCCACGCTAACCACGTTGCTTCTTGATATCCAGAATTAGTAAAAGTGTTCGGGAATATTTCTGAACAGCATGTGTAAACAGTGGTTTTGTAACCTTTGTCCTGACGGGCTTTTAATACATCTGGAGCCATATCTTCTCCTAGAGTAATACTATAATCTGCAAATTCATTCGAAATTTGTGGATGATATCCACCGGCAAGAGATGATTTGAATTGGGGATCAGCTTCTTTGATAATAGCAATAGCACGTTTCATATCTTCCTGGGGTCTTTCATCCATGGCAATGGTTGTCCATTCGAAGTATCCTTTTTGTTTAAGGTGCTTTGCGAAATCTTTTAAAAGAGGTAACCAATGTGCTCTATATTTTGGATCATCAGTTTTTATTTTTAAAATTTCATATTTTCCAGTGTTTTCATCAAAATATTGGAAATTCATATTCCATGGAATCATGCTATAACAATTGATATATTCTGAAATTCCAATTTCACGCATGAAACTTACCCATTTATCAAAAATACTGTAATCATATGACCAAGAACCGTCCTTCTTTTTAGTCCATTTGATCATAGCTTGGTATTTATCATACGTTTGACCATTCCAAGGATCGTTGATGATACTTGCAGTGATATTTTTCTGACCAGCATCGCGTAACCTTTCATAATATGGTTTCATGGCACTGAAGTGTGCAGGAGACCATAGCTCGACGTTATGATGCCGAGCAATAGAGTAGGGGTTTTGCCATAGATCTAAATGATAAGCCCAATCTTTTGCTTCAGGAAGTATATGTGATAATACCTCTACTGTATAAGGAATAGTGGTGTTATAATTTTTACCTTTTAGTGTAAGTGATCCTTTATAGATTCCAGGAGCTGCATCACGAGGAACTTGAATACTTAACCAGAGGGGTCTGGTGGTATTTTTATCATATTCAAAACTTGACTGATTGGTGATACGGTCTGCAACTAAAGCCGAATCTAGTATTTTACTGATACCGCATCCATTTTTTAAATCTCCAGGAAGGTCTGTCATTACATAAGAAATATACCCAGTAGTAATATCTTTTGTTCCGATTTCCTGCCCTTTGCTATTTTTTAACGGTGAAGAACTCACTTCAATTTTATCGTGATTTTGGTTACTCCAAAAGACTAATTGTGTATGTACTTTCTCACCTCTCCAAGCTTTTGTAATCCATGATTTACTTAGTGTTTCTAGGGTGGGTGGGTTTGTTTTGGAATAACTATAATCAGCTGTGCTAAAAGAAAAGTTATTATTCTCTTTTAGACTGTTCCATTTTTCAGTTGTTTGAGGGGCTTTTGGATCTTTTAGTTCATTTATTCTTTGGGAATAGCCCTGTTGTGCATAAACGAATAGACCAAATAGTAAACAATAAAACGATTTTTTCATATTTAGGTGGATAAGAAAATAGCGATTATTTCTTAAAAATAATCGCTATTTGATTGTAATTAGTATTTTTTATTTCTGTCCGACTCTGTGGCCCTTTGTTGCGAAGTATAAGATATACAGATAAGCAGGAACCATAGCATAAAGAAATGCATGTTGAAAGTCAACATGTAAATTATCTTTTAAGTAACCATAAATTAGAGGCCAAATAGCTCCTCCGGCAATACCCATAATCATGATGGCTGATCCTGTTTTAGTAAAACGGCCTAGACCTTTAATACCTAGTGGGAAAATAGCAGGCCACATTAAAGAATTGGCAATACCTAAAAGGGCAACGAAAATGAATGAAGTGATTCCAGTTGTAAATACAGAAATAACAGTGAATAAAATACCAACAATAGTACAAACTCGTAATGCTAATTGTTGAGAAACAAATTTTGGTATTGCAATAATACCAACAATGTAACCTAAAAGCATACATCCTAATGTGAATGTTGTCGCATAGGTAACTAATGCACCATGGATATTTAATTCTCTTGCATAAACACCAATAATATCTCCAGCCATTACTTCTACAGCAACACAGAAAAAGATAGCTAAAGAGCCTAAGAATAGGTGTGGGAATTGGAATACACTTGTTTTTTTCTCTTTAAGAATAACTGCCCCATTCTCATCAGTATGTTCTTCTTCTGCATTTACATCCACCTCAGGTAAATGTGTTATTTTAATAACGATCGCAAATAAAACAAAGATAACAGCTAATGTAATGTATGGTGTATGTACACGTTGTAATAAAGAATCTAGAATGGCATTTTTAGCTTCCATATCTACTGCGGCATCCAATTTGGCTGTTATAGCAGAAGAATCTTTTAAGAATAATGTACCAAATATTAATGGAACAATAATACCTGCAGATTTATTGAAAAAGCCAGCAATAGATATTCTTTGTGCAGCACTGTCAATAGGGCCTATGATACTTAAATATGGGTTAACAGCAGTTTGTAGTAATGCCATTGCAGAACCTTGAACAAAAATTCCTGTTAAGAAAAGAATATAGCTTCTACCATCTGCAGCAGGAATGAAAATTAAAGAACCAACTCCAAGTAAAATTAAGCTGAGAACTAATCCATTTTTAAAACCAATTTTTTTCAAAATCCAAGAACTTGGGATTGCTAAAAAGAAGTAAGCGATGTAAGAAGCAAATGTTACAAAAAAGGCTTGTAAATCTGTTTCTAAATTACAGGCAATCTTTAAGAATGGGATAAGTGTTCCATTTGCCCAAGTGACAAATCCTAAAATGAAGAATAAGGCACAACACATAGCCATGGGGCGAAATGCTGTTTTTCCTGAATTTGGTTGAGAATTCATTTTTTTAGTATCAATTAATTGTTTTTTAGATTATAAAATTAGAAAATAATGATTTTTATAGTGTCTCTATTCAAGATGTGCTTACACAATCGATTGATATTGGTTTATAATAAAAAATCATGCTTTCCATTACAAGACTAATTAAATAAATTCAATATAGGAAATAAAAAGAAGTGGTTTTTGAGATTATTTAGTAATATTTTCATTAGAAAAAAGGAGCATTATACCTAGTATAATACTCCTTTCTTGTAAAAACCGTATTTGTAAACCAATCCAGTTGGCTTCATTTATATTTAAGACAAGTAATAAGAACAAATGTTTTAAAATAATTTTATTTTGGTATAATAGCGACTGTCAATCTGGAAATACAGTTTAAGTTACCCGATTCATCTGCAATTCGTACATCCCAAATATGAGTTGGTTTGCCAATGTGTACAGCTGTACAAACTGCGGTTACTAATCCTGTAGCAACCGGTCTCAAATGATTAGCATTAATCTCCAATCCCACGCCTTTATAAATATCTGGATCAATAATCAGATTGGATGCGATACTTCCTATTGATTCGGCTAGTACAACAGATGCTCCGCCATGCAGGATTCCAAATGGCTGTCTTGTTTTGTCATTCACGGGCATCGTTGCAGTAATGGAATGACTATCGATTGCCGTCGCTTTAATTTCGAGCAGACCGGTCATATATTGAGAGAGGATACCGTTTATCTGCTCAATGCTGTAATTCTGAAACCAAATCATGGACATTGTTTGAGTTGAAATAACGCTCTTGAATAATTATGCGGTGATGATTTAGGTGTCCGGCAATCACATATAATAAAGCTTTTACACTTGTGAGTCTTTCTGACGCCATTCCTTTTCTCTCTAATTCTGCCTCATTGAAGTTTTCGAAAAGAAACATATTTGCTTTTCTAAGATGTAGAAACTCTTTACTTAGAGAGGCTAATGTACGTTCGCTATATCTTGAGTTTTGGATAAAGTATTCTTGATCATACCCCAAAAGTTCTTTCATATCATTTCGAGAGAAGCGTAGGGCACGGTAAGCCATAATACGTTCATTATCCAAAATATGCCCTATTACCTCTTTAATAGACCATTTATCTTCTGCATAACGGTAATCGCCTTTTTCTTCAGGTATGGTATCTAGGAACGCTGGAAAGGATAAAATTTGTTCTTCCAGTACTTCCATGACATCGCCGACAACGGTCTCAATGTACGTGGAATACACCGCTGGGTATTCATCAGATTTCAGTGGGTTCATATGTTAGATTACTTTTTAATATTATTCTAAATGTTGTTCCTTTTCCTATTTCCGAGTCTTTGACAAAAATGTGGCCTTGATGATAATGTACCATTCTTTTGGTTAAACTCAGTCCCAATCCCCACCCTCGTTTGCGCGTGGTGAAACCTGGTTGAAATACCGTTTCAAAATTTGATCTGGGAATTCCTTTACCTGTATCACTAATGTCTATAAAAATTTCCTCTTTCGCAATATTTTCAGATATTTTAACAGTTATCTTTCCTTCTGATGCAATTGCGTTAACGGCATTTTTCAGAAGATTCTCAATAATCCAATCAAATAAGGGAATGTTTAGTTTCGCTTCAACATGTTTGTCACCCGTGAGCTCGAAGAGAATCTTGTCACTTGTTCTTACTTTGAAGTAACGAATGTAAGCGGCTATCACCTCATAAACATTCGCATTGTGAAGAACAGGTGTTGAACCAATTTTGGAAAAGCGATCGGCGACGATTTCTAAACGTTTAATGTCATTTTCCATCTCATTTAAAGTTTCGTCATCTTCTGCATCGAACTTTAATTTAATAAGCTCAACCCAGCCCATTAATGAAGAAATCGGTGTGCCGAGCTGATGAGCAGCTTCCTTAGTCAAACCTACCCAGACTAAATTCTGTTCTGATTCTCGAATAGAATTAAAGACGGTATATCCAATAATTAGAAAGATAGCGATTAATGATAACTGAATATAAGGAAACACACGAAGTTGTTGTAGAAACCAGGAGTCTTTGTAATATACCATCCATTTTGCTCCATTGTCTAAATTTAAAATAATAGGAGCATGGCTTTTCTTCATGAAATTGAGTTGCTTCTCAAAGTAATGTGGATCGTAATCCAAATGATGGTTCGAGCTATCTTTTGCTGTTGTTTTAATGTTGGTTTTGGTCGAATCTAAATCCCTCCAGAATACAATATTATCCTTTTCATCGGTAATGATTGCAGGAACTGCTAGACTATCTCTTACCGAGTAGACGAACGTTATAAATTCATCGTCAACATCTGGCATGGTCATAATACTTTTTGTACTCATTGCCCATACTTCTGCTTTTGTTCGCTCTACCTTTGATAAATTTCGAACAAGATAATTTGTGTACAAAAGCGAAGCCGCCGCGATGATGGCCGCGAAAATAAGCAAGAAAAATTTCCAACGTTGTTGGTTGTATTGATACGGATTCATATAAGTGATCAGGAATCTTGTTGCCGCAAATTAAGTAATTAAATGAAATTTACCTTTATCGGCAACATTTATCTATTCATAAACTCCCTGTTTTATTATTTTATTGTGGTTATCAGTGCTATAGTTTCATTGAAATGAAAATTTTGTGGTAATTTTGTGTCATGAGTCTGAAAGAAAAGTAAGAGTGCGTTTTGCACCAAGTCCTACAGGTGGATTGCACCTTGGAGGAGTTCGTACAGCTTTATTTAATTATTTGTACGCGCGTAAACATCAAGGAGATTTTATTTTGCGTGTTGAAGATACCGATCAGACACGATTTGTTGCTGGTGCAGAAGAATATATTAATGAATGTTTAGCTTGGTGTGGCTTAACACCAGATGAAAGCCCTCTTAAAGGTGGCGATTTTGGACCCTATCGTCAAAGTGAACGAAAACCTTCTTATCGCCAATTTGCGGAACAATTGATAGAAAAGGGATATGCTTATTATGCATTTGATACTTCGGCTGAATTGGATGAACAACGAAAAGAACAACCGAATTTCCGTTACAGCCATGAAAATAGATTGAAACTTAGAAATTCATTAAGTTTATCACAAGAAGAAACAGCAGAACTATTAGCCGCAGGTACACCCCATACGGTTCGTATCAAAGTACCAACAGATGAAACCGTTTCTTTTAATGATATGATTCGTGGACAAGTAAGTTTTGATACTAATCTTATTGATGATAAGGTTTTGTTAAAAGCTGATGGAATGCCTACTTATCACTTAGCTGTTGTCGTCGATGACAAAGCAATGGAGATTTCTCACGTTTTCCGAGGGGAAGAATGGTTACCTTCTGCTCCTGTACATGTTTTATTATGGGAATATTTAGGATGGAATGATGAAATGCCAAAATGGGCACATTTACCATTAATATTGAAGCCCGATGGTAATGGTAAATTGAGTAAGCGTGATGGTGACCGATTAGGTTTTCCTGTGTATGCTATGAATTGGAAAGATGCGCAATCAGAGACTGTAACGCAGGGATTCCGTGAAATGGGATTTTTGCCGGAAGCATTTGTCAATATGTTAGGTGTACTGGGATGGAATGATGGCACAGAACAAGAATTGTTTTCTTTAGATGAATTGATCGCAAAATTCTCGGTAGAGCGTATTAGTAAAGCTGGAGCAAAATTTGATTTTGAAAAGGCGAAATGGTTCAACCATGAGTGGATCAAAAATCGTCTAACGAGGATTTATTGCCACAGATTAAAGCCCTGTTAACATTGCATAACGTGCAAAAGGTAGACGATCATTTTGTTACTGAAGTTTTAAGTGCAGTGAAAGAGCGTTTGACTTTTGTTTCGGATTTTTGGGAACAAGCATCATTCTTCTTTGTACAACCAGAAAATTATGACCTAGCTGCTGTTAAACCTAAATGGTCTGCTGAGAAAACGGATTTCTTTCAGAAAGTTAATAGCGAATTTGGTGAATTTGAGTCTTGGGATGCTTCAGCATTGGAAGCGTACTTTAAAGGTGCTATTCAGGAGTCAGGCATGAAAATGGGTGAATTGATGATGCCTTTCCGTATTATGTTAGTGGGAGGTAAATTTGGTCCAGATGTGTTCCAAATCGTTTCATTATTAGGACAAGAAGAAGTAATAGCTCGTGTTAATAAAGCTTTAGTAGCTTTTACAGCTGAATAAGAGCACTGATATATATGATAAGCCCCCCATGCGTTGTATGGGGGGCTTTTTTTGAGCAACTAACCCAGTAGCTCTTGAATATCTTCTGAAGAGAGTGATTTGATAAAACTTTCTTCAGTGGTAATTAAACTTTGAGCAATGGAACGCTTCCTGTTTTGCATTGCAAGTATTTTCTCTTCGACAGTATCTTTTGAGATGAATTTGTATATAAAGACATTTTTTGTTTGTCCAATACGGTGAGATCTATCAACAGCTTGTTGCTCCACAGCAGGATTCCACCATGGATCTAAAATAAATACATAGTCCGCTTCAATAAGGTTTAGGCCTACACCGCCGGCTTTGATGGATATTAAAAACAGCTTGGTGTCTTTATCTTCTCTAAATTGACTAACAGCTTCGTCCCTATTTTTTGTGCTTCCATCCAAGTAGGCATAATTAATACTTTTTTTGTCAAAATAGCTTCTGAAAATATTCAACTGCTTGACGAATTGAGAGAAAATCAATACTTTATTACCATTTTGAAGTACTTTTTCAAGTGTTTCAATGACAGTATCGAATTTACCCGAATTGCCTGTGTATTCCTGATCAACCATTTTCGGGTGGTTGGCAAGTTGTCTCAATTTAATCAATCCTTGTAATAATGCGATCTGATTTGATTTTGCTTTTCCTGCGAGCTGATTGTCTAAAATGGCATTACGATATTCCGATTTAACCTTTTCATACAGTTCATGCTGTTTCTCTGACATTTCGCAGTAAAGGACCTGTTCCGTTTTTGGAGGTAATTCCGTTGCTACTTGATCTTTAGTTCTGCGTAAAATGAACGGTTTAACTATAGTTTGAAGTCTTTTTGCTTTTTCTTCATCCTTTTTCTTTTCGATTGGTTGAACAAATTCTTTTTGAAAATAAGTATAACTACCCAAGAGGCCTGGATTTGTAAAATGCATCTGTGTCCATAAATCAGAAACTGAATTTTCTACGGGTGTTCCGCTTAATGCTAATTTATGTTGACTTTTTAGACTTTTGATCGCTTTAAATGATTTTGATGTTGGATTTTTAATGTTTTGACTTTCATCAAGAATGATATAGTTGAAGTAAAACTGATTTAAAAATTCCTCATCAATACGAGTGATACCATATGTAGTAATGACCAGATCATACGGAGAAAGCAACTGTGGGTCTTTTAATCTATTATTTCCCGTATGCAGATAAATCTTAAGATCAGGAGCAAATTTAGTAGCCTCATTTTGCCAATTGTAAATTAATGAGGTTGGCAATATTAGTAAAGATGTTCTGACAGCATGGTCTGCTATTAATATTTCTTTTTGATGTTGCAGTAGGGCTAATGTTTGAATAGTTTTACCAAGACCCATATCATCTGCCAAGCATCCTCCAAATTTATATTGCTGTAAGAAATTGAACCAATTGTAGCCAGCCCTTTGATAAGGTCGGAGTTGACCATGAAAATTTTTAGGTAATGGTGCATCAGCGATTTCTTCGAAATCAGCTAATTTTTTTAATTTTCGACTAAAGGTAAGTTCTGTATGTTCACTGATTTCATACAGCAAGCCTAGATGAATTTTATTTAATTTTAATTCATTCTTATCCCTAGAGAATTGAAATAAGTGATTGTATTGTGCAAACCACTCTTCAGGTATCATCGCGATCTCTCCATTGGGTAAAGTAAATTCTTTAATGTTATGAAGAATATGATGACGCAATTGAATAAAAGGAATTTCAAAAGGACCAAATTTTGCGATCGCTTTGATATCAAACCAGTCGTTATCCTCATTGATGGATATATCAATGGAAGTTTGGCCGATGAAGAATTTCTTTTCGGCTACATCCTGAATGATTTCAAACCCTTTTTCCCGCAATACCAAATCATTTTGACTTATCCAATCAAAAATAGAAGGCCGTTTTCCAAGTATTTCTTTTGGCAGTAAATCATTAGAGTGGGGATATAGTTTTTCTAAACCAAGCTCAGTAATGATCTTTGCCTGATTTTCTTCCCAAATAATCGATCTTTTTATACGATGGAAAGTATACAGATCATTTTCCTCATCATATTCCATACGAACATTGACCTTATTGTCTTTTCCAGACGAAAAGATATAAGGCCCATATTGAAACTGCAATTCAACATGCGAATCACCTTCCTCATGATAGATTAATTTTAATATTGGGTTGGCATTATGTTGATGGGTTTTGATCTCAAAGCCTTCAGCATATACATTATATTTCTCTATTAAGCTACAAACAAAAGTTTCAAAATATTTTTTCTCGGTACTTCTGGATACAGATATGAATCTTTTATTTAAAAAAGGGCTGAGTTTTTTCCCCTCTAATTGTTGGTCGAAGTGGAATAGGGTATTGTTTAAAAGTAGCCAAGCTTGTTCATTGACAATGACTTGTGCGTTCTTAAACATGAATTCCATACGATGGTCTTCATATTTAATCGTTGGAAAATAGCGGGTTTCCTCTTCATTTCTTCTAAAATGGAAAAGTACGGAAGCGGGTTGAGGAGCAATCAATAGTTTTTGATCTGCAGGATAACCATCTTTGCTCATGAGGAATATAGGCTTCTCTCCAACAAGGGCAAAGAATTGTAACAATACCTGATCAATTTTTGTTCTTAATAATTCATACAGATTTTTATCAAATACTTTTGAAAAAAAGTCTACGGGTCTTATTGCTTTTTTATGGAACTTTTTAATAAGGCTTGTTTGCTCAATTTCATCTAATAATCGGATTAATTTATAATCCAATTCATCGACCGCTTGCGCATATTCATTGACTGTATTGCTAAATACGCGTTGATATCGAAGTGAATATGTCCCATTTGGATTTAACTTAACCACATGTGGTTCTATTAAATAGCCCAAGTAAGGATGTTCGCAGATTGAATAAACAATTCGGTGTGATGAAGATAACTTTGTTTGTTGCATTAATATATTCGTACCTCTAAAAAGGTTTCTAATATACAGATTAATCTATATGATGTGGCTAAAATTTGTTAATAAATTTATGCTCAATGAACATAAACGTGGATTTTGTTTATGTTCATCAAGTAATATTTGACTTTTTAATAAATTTTTGGTCAGTCAAAGATGGGGAATTAAATCATTCCTTCGAAAACAAATGTGGCAGGGCCCTTCAGGTAAACTTCTGTAAAGGAAGTTCCGTCTTTAAGAAAGGAAATATACAATTGACCTCCTAATACACGGATAGGTATTGTTATTTGTCCATTTAGATTTTCGTGGAGAGCTATAGTCATCGCTGCTGCAGTTGCTCCGGTGCCACAAGCAAATGTTTCATCTTCAACACCTCGTTCAAATGTACGTAAGAAATATCCGGAGTCGCCTTCTTTTTCGATAAAATTGACGTTGATACCCACTGTTTTGTAGATCTCATTGTTTCGAATCTCATAACCTGCCTTGAAAACATCTAAATCAACCAGATTATGCATAAACTTAATATAGTGAGGGGAGCCTGTATTGATCACGTATGCCTCTTCATCACGGCTTATTTCTTGAACATCAATCATCTGCAGGTCAATCAAATTATTTTCTAAATTGGCATGATGACTTCCATCTACTGCCAAAAAGGCAGTTTTGTCAGATATTAATTTGAGATCTCTAGCAAATGCAACAATACACCGGCCCCCATTGCCACACATAGTTCCTTCTCGTCCATCCGAATTGTAATAAATCATCTCAAAATCAAAGTTTTCTTTTTCTTGCAATAACATCAGGCCATCTGCACCGATACCAAATCTTCGGTCACAAAGCTTTTGTATCAAACCCTCATTCTTACTGTCGAAATGAAGCTTTCTATTATCAATTAGAATAAAGTCATTGCCGGCGCCTTGGTATTTTGAAAATTTAATTTTTGATTCCATTTGAGTGATTGTATCTAGCAAAATTAACTTTTCTGTTACAGATAACATAGGGAAAGTTAAGTTTTGTTAAAATAGTCTTTCATAGGCTTTAATTAACATTTTTTAACGTGTCTAATTTGCAGAGAATATTGAAATGGTACTAGATTTGAAAAGTATCTGTTATATTTATGTAGAATAAATTTTCGGGATAAATATCAATTTGAAGTATATCATATTTAATAAAAAATTTAGAAGCTATAGTTTATGAACAAAGTAAGTTTAACTTTATTAACAGCAGTCTTCGGTGGAGCCGTAGCCTTGGGGGTTATAAGCTTTTTGAAAATAAAAAGTTTGAAGGAATGTCTATCGAAGACAAACAGAAAGTATATTTTGCGAACAATCCAACTGGAGTGATGTCCTCAACAGGAAATCCTGATTTTACACAAGCTGCTGCTATTGTGTCTCCGGGGGTAGTTCATATTAAAACAACATATACGAGACAAGCGCCTCAAGGTGGTGGATCGGGTTCTCCTTTCGACATGTTTGAAGAGTTTTTTGGAACACCGCAGGGCCGTGGTCGTCAACAGAGACAGGCACAACCTGTTCAAGCGTCAGGTTCTGGAGTAATAATAACAGAGGATGGTTATATTGTAACAAATAATCACGTTGTGGAGGACGCCGATAAGATTGAGGTTGTCTTGACAGATAAACGTTCCTTTGAAGCAAAAGTAATAGGTCGCGATCCAAATACGGATTTGGCCTTCTTAAAGTGACGGGTAAAGGTTTGCCTGTCGTGAAGCTAGGGAACTCGGATAATGTCAATATCGGAGAATGGGTTTTAGCGGTAGGATATCCACTGGGATTACAGTCTACAGTAACTGCAGGTATAGTGAGTGCTAAAGGTCGTCAGATTGGGATCTTAGGTGAAAGTCAACAACAACCAAGAGGATATGGCAATCAGGACCAACCTCCTGTGAATTCTTCAATTGAGTCTTTTATCCAGACAGATGCCGTTATTAATAGAGGTAATAGCGGGGGAGCATTGGTTAATGCACAGGGTGAGTTAATCGGTATTAATTCAGCAATAGCATCACCAACAGGGGTTTATGCTGGATATGGTTTTGCAATACCAGTTAATTTAGTTAAAAAAATTGTTGACGATTTTATTGAGTTTGGAAATGTTAAGCGTGGATACATTGGTATTACCTTTACTGAAATTACACCAGAGTTAGCGAAAGAAAAAGGATTTACAGATGTGAATGGTCTGTATGTTCAAGATATCGTTAAAGGTGGAGCTGCTGAAGCTGCAGGAATTCAGAAAGCAGATTTGATTACGAAAATTAATGGTAAAGTGATTACTTCTTCGCCAGTTCTACAAGAAACAATCGGTAGATTACGTCCTGGAGATAAAGTTAAATTAACGTTTAAGCGCGATGGAAAAGAGAAAGAGGTGACGGTAACTTTAAAAGGCGAAGAAATTAATAAAGCTGCAGCTGGTGATAAATCAAGTAAAAGTGCTACCGAAATTTATAATAAGTTAGGTGCTAGCTTCATGCCTGCTTCTAGTGAGAAGAAAAAAGAATTAGGAATTAACTCAGGTGTTGTAGTGACGCAAATAAATAAAGGTGGTGTATTTGAATACTTTGGAGTAGAAAGAGGATTAGTGATAACAGAGGTGAATGGGGTTCCAGTTAATAATGTTGACGAAATTGAAGCGGCATTAGGTAAAACAAAACGTAATATTGTAAGCTTAAAAGGAGTTCCTGAGCGTGGAAGTACTGTTATTATTAATGTTCCTATTGAATATTAATTAGATTTTAGGTTGGTTATGGAAAGGTGGTTTCGGAATCGAAATCACCTTTTTTTAGTTTATATATACCACTTATAATAGCAATATTATCATTATTTTTAAGGCATGAAAATTTTAATGGTTTGTTTAGGAAATATTTGTCGCTCACCATTGGCACATGGTATTCTGAGCCATATGGCAAAAGAAGAAGGTTTAGATTGGACAATTGAATCTGCTGGAACAGGAGACTGGCATATTGGTGAAAGCCCAGACCGTAGATCTATCGCTGTGGCTAAAAAATATGCAGTAGATATTTCACAACAAAAGGCAATGCATTTTAATCCTCGTTTATTTGAAATCTATGATCATATTTTGGTAATGGATCACCAAAATTATAAGGATGTCGTTGCACAGGCATCAACAAAAGAAGAAAAAGATAAAATTGCTTTATTTTTAGTTAATGATATTGTTCCCGATCCCTATTTTGATGAAAGCTTATTTGAACCTGTTTATAAGATGATCGAAGCTCGTTGTAAAGAATTAATCAAAGCGTGGAAGTAATAATATGAAATGTCTAGAACCCCATATTTTCAGGAGATAGGTACATCTTGCTAATCTCGCGCTGAGATCTACTTGAGGTAAAATTGATAATCTAAATGTACTATGTTTCATATTCACATTTATATATTAGTATATAAATTACAATTTATCTAAGTTTGTCTTTATATCTAAGATTGTCTTTATATGAATGCATCAGAAGTAAATAAGAAATGGGTGATTTTGCAACATGAGATTGCACAGTCATTTGATATGGATCTACCAGATTTAAAAGTGTTTTTATTTCTGATAGGTGTCCAGGAATTAGGGAAAGGACCGCAGACTTTTTCAAAAAGAGAAAAAGAAGAGTTGATGCATATAGCTAATTGCCGACTTTTTAGTGCAATGGGCTTTTATGAGCTTAAGGGGTTGGACGAACAAGGATGGCCACATTGGGAATTGATTAAGCCTATTCCTAATTATACATTGCTTGAACAAGAGTTGATCATAAAATCATTGATCATTGATTATTTTCAAGAGTTAAATGTAATTTAATAAAACGTAATGAAAAGAATTGTTTTAAGTTTATTTTTTTGTGCTTTATCGATCGTAGTATTTGCCGCAAAGCCTGCGTTTAAATATGTACGTATTCAAACAGATAAAGGAGTAGTTGTTTTAAAATTGTATAATGAAACACCTAAGCATCGGGATAATTTTATAAAATTGGTGAAAGAAAACTATTTCGACAGTTTATTGTTTCATCGTGTTATACAGAATTTTATGATTCAAGGTGGAGATCCTGATTCAAAAAATGCCAAATCAGGACAACTGTTAGGTGATGGTGGTCCAAGTTATACAATTCCTTCAGAAATACAATCGGGATTATTTCATAAAAAAGGTGCTCTTGGTGCCGCACGTGACGATAATCCGGCAAAAGCTTCCTCTGCGTCACAGTTTTACATCGTACAAGGTAAGAAATTTACGAATGCAGGTCTGGATAGTTTAGAAACTTTACGAATGAAAGGCGTAAATTTACTGAAGCACAACGCACAACTTATACAACCGTGGGTGGTACTCCGCATTTGGATGGAAATTATACGGTATTCGGAGAGCTGGTCAATGGAACGGAAGTTATCGACGCGATTGCCGCTGTAAAAACGGATAAAAATGATCGTCCTTTAACAGATGAGCGTATGTATGTTAAATTATTAACGAAAAGAGAAGCAATTAATTTGGAACGTGAATTAAAGGGTTTAAAACCTCAGAACGGTTTCTTTACAAAGATTGCAGATTTATTTTCTTCTCAAAATTATTAAGCTTCAAAAAAGATTACTGTGAAAATAGTTACTTATAACGTCAATGGTTTACGAGCTGCCATAAAAAAAGATTGGTTAGGTTGGGTAAAGGAAGTAAATGCAGATGTTATATGTTTGCAGGAGATAAAAGCCACTCCAGATCAAATTCCTGAAATAGCATTGCTGGAACAGCTCGGTTATGAACATTATTGGTACCCTGCTCAGAAAAAAGGATATAGCGGTACCGCTATATTTACTAGAATAACACCAAAACATGTTGAGTATGGATGTGGACATGAGGATTATGACTTTGAGGGACGAATTATTCGTGCAGATTT
>NZ_ASZT02000068.1:0-27650 GCF_001006065.1 Sphingobacterium sp. IITKGP-BTPF85 | reverse complement strand
CACGCCTGCTGAAACAGCAAAAAAGCCTGCTGGATTTAAACCTAGATTTAAGGCTGGAGTAACAAAACCGGCGACTGCAGCAGAACCTACAGATGCGGAACAAAAAGTAGATGCACAGCTTGATAAAACGGACCAACAGGACACGCCTGCTGAAGCAGCAAACAAACCTGCTGGATTTAAACCTAGATTTAAAGCAGGACTAACAAAACAAGCTACTACAGCAGAACCGATAAATACGGAACATAAAACAGAAGAGCAAAAGGATCAAACTGTTAAAGAGGATCCCATTGAACCAGCTAGCAAACCGACTGGTTTTAAACCGCGATTTAAAGCGGGAGTAACGCAGATAAAAAATAAAGATAACGGTTAAAATACTTTTATTTTTTATACCTTCATTTAATTACATTTGTATATAAATTATTTCGACTATATAACTATCTGTCATGTTAAAAGAGGAAAGACAAGCTTTTATTATACACCAAATAAATCTGCACAATAAAGTATTATCTTCAGATTTAAGCATTCAGCTCAATGTTTCTGAAGACACGATACGTCGTGATTTAAATGAATTAGCGGAAAATGGCAAAGTACTAAAGGTTTACGGTGGAGCCTTATCCAAATCTTTTCAATTTCCTTTTCAAGATGGAAATGTTTATGCGAAAGAAGCTAAAAAGGAAATCGCTAAAAAAGCAATTACTTTACTTCAAAATGGCATGACCATTCTTGCTGGTGGTGGAACAACAATGATTGAACTTGCTCGACTAGTACCGGACAGTCTTCAATGTACCATATTTACAATCAGCCCCCTTGTTGCATTAGAATTAGCTGAAAAACCTAACTTAGAGGTTATTTTAATTGGTGGAAAACTTTCTAGAAATACAAATATCGTATCGGGATCTCAAGTAACCAATGAGCTCTCTGATATCAAAGTAGATCTTTGTTTATTAGGAACAAATAGTCTTTCCACTCAAGATGGCGTTACAGATTCTGATTGGGAAGTTGTCCAAATTAAAAAAGCCATGATTAAATGTTCAAGCAAACTAGTTATCTTAAGCATTGCCGAAAAATTAAACTCGGTTCAGAAAATGAAAGTTGTTCCAATTCATGATGTCAATTACCTTGTAACAGACCTTAATCCAACACACCCGAGCTTAATCGAATTCTCCAATACGATTAATGTATTGTAATAATACGGTGGGATTCTCATGCAAACCTCTAAAAAATCAGTAGGTTTGCATCATAATGAAAATACCGGCATTACCAGGATTTAATCCAGAGGCATTCGAAAAATATTTCAAAAACACGGGTTGGCTTTTAATGGCCCGTGTAGGATCCCTGTTTATCAAGATGTTGGTCACAACTGTTGCATTACCTTCCTATTTAGGTAGTGCAAATTTCGGTACTTACAGTTATCCCTTAGTTTTGCTTGCTTTCTTTACAGGCATTTCCACAATGGGTACCGATGGCCTCATTACCCGACAAATCATTCAACATCCTGAAAAGGAAAATGAGCTTTTAGGTTCGGCATTACGCATTCGTATCATAACGGGTTTACTCGTCTTACCACTTATTTACATCACTTACTTTTTCATCGCTCAATACGCACCAGAGGCCCCAGCTGCTACCTTCAAACAAATTGTACTAGTCTCCTTTATATGCATCATACAGGCCGTTCAGATCATCGACAGCTTCTTTCAGGCCAAAGTGAAAGGTAAGATGATTATGATCGTACAGGTAGGAGGAAACATTCTTTCTGCGGCTATAAAACTGATATTAATTCTGTTAAAAGCACCACTAGATGCCTTCATCTGGACTTTAGTGATTGATGTTCTTATTTTACAAATCGGGTATTTAGCACTCTACCGTAAACTGGGGCATCATATTTCCAAATGGAAATATGACGCCACTACCGCTAAAGAATTGATCAAACAGGGCTGGCCATTGGCCTTCTCTTCTTTGTTTATTACCTTTTACATGAAGATCGACCAATTGATGATCGATGCGATATTGGGTAAATCAGCATTAGGAGTTTATACGGTTGTCGTAAATTTTAGCGAAAGTTGGTATTTTATACCTGTTGCTATTTCCACATCATTATTCCCCGCCATAATGAATGCGCGAAAAGGAAGTCCTGAGTTATATCAAAAAAGACTTGGAAACTTATATGAGCTTATGGTTTTTGTTAGCGTATCTGTTGCTTTGGTTGTTACATTCCTTGCTCCCTTTATATTTAAATATTATAAGCCAGAGTACGCACCTGGACTGCATACACTTCAAGTACATATTTGGGCAGGGGTTTTTACGTTCTTAGGAACAGCAAGTGCGCAATATCTCATTGCTGAAGGCCTGACAAAGATCACCTTATACCGAACAGCTTTTGGTGCAATTGTTAATGTCGTGCTGAATTATTTCTTCATACCAAAATTTGGAATTATTGGAGCTGCTTACGCAACGCTGATCGCCTATTTTGCTTCGACTTTTTTCCTTCTTTTCATTAAAAGAACTCGCCCAAATGCTATTTTAATGATAAAATCCCTCTTCCTATTAGGGCTTTTATCTACGATAAAAGAAAGATTTTTGAAAATAAATCGCTAAGTTTATTTCCACTAATAAAATCTAAAAAATGGAAAAAACAGGTAGCTATCAATCATTATTCAATAGTAAATTAATTAAGGGGTTATTATCCTTGGCCTTTAAGGGATATTTCGTTCAGACAGGCTGGATCAACTCCTATTTAAACAAAGAATCATTAGATCCGAATGGGAATCCGATCCCTTGGCTCACTTACTCCTTTTTAGATTTTATTGATGGTCGCTTAAATAAAGATTTATTACTTTTTGAATACGGAGCAGGCAATTCAACCTTATTCTATGCAAAACATGTCAAAAAAGTAACTGCTGTAGAACATGATAAAAATTGGTTTGAACGTATCAAAAATCAAATGCCTGCCAATGTCGATATTAAGAACATTTCTTTAGAAAATGACGACTATATCAACGCAATAAATCAGGAAGACCAGCTTTTTGATATTGTTATTGTTGATGGCAGAAAGCGCGTTGCCTGCTGTAAAAGTGCCATTGAAAAATTGAGCACTGGCGGTGTATTGATATTGGACGATTCAGAAAGAGCACACTACCAACCTGCTATTGACTTTCTTTTACAACAAGGATTTAAACATATCCCATTTTCAGGTATAGCAATCGGTGCTATACATCGAAAAGCGACATCCCTATTTTACAAAGAAAATAACTGCTTAGGAATATAACCATAATGTCAACAGCTCCCATTATCTTATTCGTTTACAATCGACCAGATCACACTTTACGTACGTTAAAGGCACTGGAAAATAATAATCTGGCTTCCGAGTCTGAATTATTTATTTACGCGGATGCTGCTAAAAATGAGCAATCAAAGGCTGCAGTAGAACAAGTACGGGAAATTATCAGTAGAAATTGGAAATTCAAAACTGTTACCCTTATTTTAAGGGAATCGAATTGCGGATTAGCAGCAAATGTCATCGACGGTGTAACTAAAATTGTAAAACAATATGGTCAAGTGATCGTTCTAGAAGATGATTTAGTAACTTCCCCATTTGCTTTGCAATACTTTAATGATGCTCTAGAACTTTACCGACATCAAGATCAGGTCATGCAGATATCTGGCTATGGTTATCCCGTAAAAGATATTGAAACTCTACCTGAAACGTTTTTCTTTAGAGTAGCAAATAGTTGGGGCTGGGCAACATGGGATCGCGCTTGGAATCATTTCAATAGCGATATTAATAACCTAACAGATGATTTTACAGCTGATCAAATTCACCAATTTAGTATAGAGGGCAAAGAGAATTTTTGGAAGCAGGTGAAAGAATTTAAAGCTGGAAAAATCAACTCTTGGGCTATCCGCTGGTATGCATCTGTTTTAAAAACAACGGATTAGTGCTCTATCCGCGAAATTCATTGACACAGAATATCGGTAATGATGGATCCGGAACACATACAGCAGCAGAGACGACCTATCAAGTTGTACTTGCGAATAAAAAAATAACACAATTTCCGCAAGAAATTCAAGAGCATGCCCAAGCATATCAATCAATTAAGTATTTTTATGCCCATAGAAAAGGTTCGCTTTTACAAAGAGGGATCCGTTTTGCAAAAAAGAAACTCAACGAATTAAAAAAATAACATGTATAATAACCCCACATTTTCCATCATTACAGTCGTTTACAATAATGTGCGGGATATTGAACATACCCTAAAATCTGTTGTTAATCAAACCTACAAACATGTAGAATACATTGTTATTGACGGCTTATCTACAGATGGAACTTTGGATGTGATCGAAAAATATAGACCACAGGTATCGGTTATTTTATCCGAAAAGGATAACGGGATTTACGATGCAATGAATAAAGGTCTAGCGCTGGCCACAGGTGATTATGTTTTATTTCTGAATTCTGGAGATGAGTTGTACAGTAAGGAAACGTTAGCAAACCTCGCTGAAGTAAGTGAAGGAGCTGATATTATTTATGGTGAAACTTTCTTAATAAACGAACAACGAGAAATAATTGGTGAACGCCGGCATAAGGTTCCTGCATATTTTAACTGGAAAAGCTTTCGCTATGGCATGAATATCTGTCATCAGGCAATCTATATCAAACGCACTATTGCAGAACCTTATGACTTACAATACAAATTGTGTGCAGATATAGATTGGGTCATCAAGGCCGCAAAAAAATCATCTATCACTGTAAATGCCCATCAACATGTTGCGCGTTATTTAGTTGGCGGAATGTCGAAACAAAGACATCGCGAATCCTTGAAAGAGCGTTATGACATTTTTCAAAAATACTACGGTAGAATTCCCAATCTGTTCAACCATTTTATAATTGCACTGAAAATGATTGTATACCGTATCAAAAATGGTAATCCCGAAGACTAATGATGAACCCAGAAATACTTACGGAACTTGTAACAGTTAAAATGCCTTTTGGAAAATACCAAGGCTACACACTCTGTAACCTACCCGAACCTTATCTGGTATGGTTCCACCAGAAAGGTTTTCCACCAGGAAAGCTGGGGATTCAGCTGGGTACATTATATGAAATCAAATTAAATGGACTCGAGTATTTACTAGAGCCCCTGAAGAAAAAGTGACGAATATTATGGATGTAAAGGTTGTAGTTCTTTATGTTCCATCCCAATAATCGTCCTTCGTAGGTATATGAGAAAAAGTTAAAAATTGTATAATTTCCAATTTTTAACTAAATTTGGCCTATAATTCATTTGCATTAAACGCCGTTTGCAGCGGTATCAATGAAAACTATGGCACAATATCAAACTTTACTGTACTATTGCTACAGTCCTATCGCTGACGCTGAAAAATTCGCGGCAGATCATTTAGAATTTTGTAAATCATTAAATTTAGTTGGACGTATTATCGTTGCTGACGAAGGTCTTAACGGAACGGTTTCGGGTTCACCAGAGTCTTGCCAAGCGTATATGGATGCCATTTATGCCGATGGAAGATTTAATCATACCGAGTTTAAAATAGACGATGTTACGGAACCATCTTTTATTAAGATGCACTGCCGTTACAAAACTGAAATTGTTCACTCGGGTTTACGGGATCCAAAAATTATTGACCCCACTCAGAAAACAGGAATACATCTTGAACCTAAAGACTTCATGGAAATGAAAGATCAAGATGATGTTGTTGTTCTTGATGTACGCTCTAATTATGAACATAATGTTGGTCACTTTAGAAATGCCGTAACCTTAGACATTGAAAATTCAGAGAATTCCCTGAAAAAGTTAAAGAACTCGAAAAATATAAAGGTAAAAAAATCTTAACCTACTGTACTGGTGGTATCAAATGTGAAAAGGCATCAGCATTATTACTTGCAGAAGGTTTTGAAGATGTTTATCAACTACATGGCGGTATTATCAAATATGGTAAAGAAGCCGGAGGTAAAGACTTCGATGGTAAATGTTACGTCTTTGATAACAGGGTTACTGTTGATGTCAACTCTGTAAACCCCGTCGTGGTTTCAAAATGTAAAAACTGCGGAAAAGAAACACCAAAAATGATTAATTGTGCCAGCCCGATCTGCAATGAGCATTTCACACAATGTGATGAGTGTGGTGAAAAACTTGAGGCTGTTGCTCTACGGCTTGCCAAGAAGATCCGTTGAAGCGTACCTATGATGGCACAGGCTACTATGTTAAGATACCTCAACCGGTCAACATCGAAAAAATAAGCAAAAGAAAACATAAAAACTTTCCTCCTAAAGCGCAAGTAGAGGCATAAATAAGAAGGCTCCATCCGATTAGGATGGAGCCTTCTTATTTATGAAATGCATTTCAGAAAAGAATTATATCTGATCAAATGACCATTTAACATAGTTTATATTTTTATCAACAGCCAAATATTTCTTCTCATAATATGTTTTAATAGACAGAACCTCATCTACTAAATCAGAATGATACAAATCTGCTGTTTCGACATGTTTAGGCAATCCTAAGATTTCAATCTGTTCTAATGTGTAATTATAAAAACCATCATTGTCAGTTTTCAGGTTCATAAATCCACCATCATTTAAAACAAACTTATAACGGCCTAGGAAAGTTGGATTGGTCAGTCTTTTTTTCTCACGGCTATCCTGCGGTTGTGGGTCTGGGAATGTAATCCAGATTTCGGAAACTTCATTTTCTGCAAAATATTCTAAAATCGTTTCAATCTGAATACGTAGAAATCCAACATTAGTAATACCTTCTTCAATAGCAGTTTTTGCTCCTCTCCAAATCCGGTTACCCTTATAGTCAACACCAATAAAATTCTTTTCAGGGAAAAGCTTCGCCAAATTGACAGTATATTCACCTTTTCCACAAGCAACTCTACAACAATTGGATTATCATTTTTAAAATGCGTTTTAGCCCATTGACCTTTAAGCGCTTTACCTGCATCAAGTTCTACGACGTTGTCAAAAGTACCAATTTCTGCAAATTTTCTAAGTTTGTCTTTACCCATTATAATAAAATATCCTGCAAAAATAATCTTATTCTTGCAGTAATCAATAGTATAGTAAAATTAAGTGGGGAGTATGACCAATCAAAGTTTAGCCAGGAGGTCATGAAATCGTAAATGTCATTGCAACATTCAAAAATTCATCTTATAAAATAAGTAGGGATAGCTTTTATGAAACAGCTAAATATTATTAGCAATAGAATGACAAAAGAAAAATAGCTATCGCCAGCAATTCATTAATAAAGCCAACATCTGGCTTTGGTCAATAGTACTGAAGGAAAACAGTTATCCTCATTAATAAGTTTCACTATAGGAAGGTATACCATATTCATTCACCTGATCTTCTACTACTGGAAGCTTCTCCATATCAACCTTTTTTTTCTTATTCTTTTTTGGTTTAATAAAATCTGTTACTTTCTCGATAATACTTGAAATTTTATCTTGATTAACCTGACCAAGAGCTTTTTCCGAAGCTAACAGAAGAAGAGCCTTTTTCAAAACACCAGCTTTTTTAAAGAAAAATCTGTTCATAACAAAAGGCACACCAATGCGCAGGGCTTTAGTTACCCAGTCTGAGTTAGTGCCACCGCTATTTGTCGAAGCAAAAAGGCCTGATATGATATTTGCACCCGGAATATTAGATTTAAGCGCATTAAAAATACGTACAGGTGTCTCTATTTTATGATTCAATAATTTAACTTGAGACTTTAAATACGCTTCCTGTTCGTTCTTCAAAATCTTGAGACGCGCGATTTCTGCCTTAAGCTCTGCGAGGTTATGAATTTTGCTTTTTTTCGTCATCTTCTAAGTTTTCTTGTTTCAAATTATTTTCTTCTTCATCTGATTCATCATCCCATTTTGCAGAGAATCTGCGGATAGATAAATCCATAAATTTGGTCTCTAATTTTGGCTCTAATACACAAATCAGTAACAGTATCACCAAAAATATTACGGCTGTAGCTAAAAATCCTAAAGAATTACTACCTAATACTTCTCCCAAATAAAAACCAAGGGCAAGACAAAGGAAAAATATAATAAATAAGGTTAAAATAATTTTTGCTCCATCGACAATTAAGCTTGCGATCAAACGGGAAGATCGCTCAACGGTCTTTAGCCGAATTAAATTTAATTGCGAATCTAAATATTCCTTGGTCTTTTGGAATGTTCCACTAAGCGAGAATTTTTCTTCTTCCATTTATTTTTATTTTAACAATCAGAGGCTTTTTTAGCCTCTGATAATATGATCTATAATATTTTTTTAAGCTCTAAAACAACAGCCACTTACGCGTGTTCTGTTATTTCGTCTTCGAAGATTTCTTCCCCTTTATTGATTTTTGTTTTAAGGGTTGAAACTATTTTTTCCTTGAAGTCATTTAGCTGATCAAACTGCTCTTCTGCGCGTTCACGGATAGCATCTCCCAAATCTGCTAATGATTCATTTAACTTGTCTCTTGTCTCTGTTCCTTTATCAGGTGCGAATAAAATTCCTAAAGCGGTTCCTGCAGCTAACCCTGCCAATAATGCCACTACTACTTTACTAGTATCATTCATATTCTTAAACTTTAAATGTTAATTCTTTGCAATCCGTTCTATTCATTAATAATACAAATAGAGTAGCAAATCGTTTGCCAAAACCAATTATTTTTTGACATATGATAAATATCAATTACTACAATATAATGTATCTTATCTAAAACCACAACTTCATGCTGTTCCTCAAAGGAAAAAAATAATTCTCAAGAAATAGTTAAACCTTTTTATTAACTTTAATGATCAGTTAGACCAATTATATGTTAACAAAAACCTATAGTAGTGCAGTATATGGCATTGAAGCCACGAGTGTAGCTGTTGAAGTAAATATCACAGCAGGAACAAGATATTATATTGTTGGATTGCCCGATAATGCTGTCAAAGAAAGTTTACAGCGCATAGAAAGTGCCATTGTGTCTTGCGGTCTTCGCATGCCCAGACAAAAAATCGTTGTCAATCTTGCCCCAGCAGATATTCGCAAAGAAGGCTCAGCTTATGATCTTGCAATTGCGACAGCAATACTGGCTTCGTCTAATCAAATTAATGCGGACAAATTAACGGATTATCTGATATTGGGAGAGCTATCACTAGATGGTAAGATTCAAGCTATAAAGGGAGTGTTACCAATCGCTATTCAGGCGCTTAAGGATAATTTTAAAGGAATTATTCTTCCGAATACAAATGCAAGAGAAGCCGCAATTGTATCAAATCTTAAAATATTCGGAGTTGATAATCTGACGGAAGTAGTGGATTTTTTTAACGACAAGTATGACCTTAAGCCAACTGCTATCAATATTGAAGAAGAGTTTTTAAACAAAATCGATCATGCTGAAACTGATTTTGGTGATGTTAGAGGTCAGGAAAACATTAAAAGAGCTTTAGAAATTGCGGCATCCGGCGGTCACAACGTTATTTTAATAGGTCCGCCAGGAGCAGGTAAAACAATGCTGGCAAAGCGATTAGCGACGATCTTACCACCATTAACAATAGAAGAATCATTAGAGACCACCAAAATTCACTCTGTTGCAGGACAGCTTTTAGCCAAGGAATCGTTGATGACAACTAGGCCCTTTCGGTCTCCCCATCACACCATTTCTGATGTTGCTCTGGTCGGGGGCGGCGCAACTCCTCAACCTGGAGAGATCTCATTATCACATAATGGTGTTTTATTTCTGGATGAACTTCCTGAGTTTAAAAGAACTGTACTTGAAGTGATGCGACAACCATTGGAGTCTCGGAATATTACAATCTCAAGAGCAAAATTTTCGGTCGATTATCCAGCAAGCTTTATGTTAATTGCTGCCATGAATCCATGCCCATGTGGGTATTACAATCATCCCGAAAAGAATGCATATGTGGAAGCAATACCGTGCAACGTTATTTAAGCAAGATATCAGGACCACTACTGGATCGGATCGATCTCCACGTGGAAGTTACACCGGTAGCATTTAAAGAGCTTGTATCTAATGAAACATCAGAAAAAAGCATCGTGGTTCGACAACGTGTCATTGCTGCCAGAAAAATTCAAAACGAACGTTTTAAACAGTATAGTGAAATCCATAATAATGCTCAAATGAGCAGTACTCAGGTTCGTGAACGCTGTCAGATAGATCAGCAGGGAACACAGCTCCTTAAAGTTGCCATGGAGAAATTAGGTTTATCAGCAAGAGCATATGACCGCATCTTAAAAGTAGCTAGAACAATCGCCGACATGGAACAAGAAACCAACATCCAGAATCATCATCTCGCTGAAGCAATACAATATAGAAGCTTAGACCGCGAGAACTGGGCAGGATAATGCTAAAATTGACTTATAAAATGTTTAAAAATCCATGGATAGAGCAACAAGGTAATAATCACTCCAGAGATTGCTCCAAATAAATGCGCATCGTGGTTGACACCGTCTTTTGAATTTTTAGATGCCCAAATACAGTAACCAAGAAAAAGTACGGCAAATATATAAGCTGGCATTGGAATGATCATAAAGATACCGAGCATCATTTTAGGATCAAACATGATATAGCTAAATAAAACGGCACAGATTGCTCCCGAAGCACCTAAACTATAATAGCCCGGATTATTTTTGTGCTGGAAAATGGTAGGAATATCACTCAGTATTAAACTGGAAATATAAATGATTGCAAATTGAAGGTGCCCCCAATCACTGACCTGGATCAATATTTTTTCTAAGCCAAATCCGAAATAATAAAATGTGATCATATTAAAAAGGAGATGCCCCCAATCTTTATGAACCATGCCACTGGTTAAAATAGTATAAATGCGTTTTTTACGATATATACTATAAGGATGTAACATCATCTCTCCCAATACTTGAGGATTTGAAAAACTATAGATACTTGAAGCCACTGTCAAAGCAAAGATAATACTCGCAACTGGAGTTAAAAAAAGGTATTCCTGTATCATATAATTAAAAACGATCCTCTAATAATAAAACATATAATTCTTTTGGTCCATGAGCCCCCAGGACCAGGCGTTTTTCGATATCTGCTGTACGGGAAGGTCCAGTGACTGTCGAAACCATTGTGGGCATTTCATTACCGTAGCGACGCTGCATATAGGATAATGCATCTTTAATATCCCAGACCATCTGCGAGGCTTTTGCAATAACAATATGGATGGGCGGATAGATTCCCAATCTACGTCCTGATGCATTAGCATTGCTGACCATGATACTACCGTTACGCGCAATCATAACTTCACAAGAAGTTATCCCTGCATCGGCTGCATCAAATTCAATTTCATCCGTATGTATAGGAAAACCGTAAGGGTTTAAAAGGTCTTGAACTCCTTTTTCCCAGGTAAATATCTTTTTAATATTATTTTCCTCCGTCAGATTAATCAAATTCTCAATCAGTTCAATCTCGCCATCACAATACAAAAACTTCCCCCCTACTGCTGTTAATTCGCGTGCAAAGGTCACATCCACAAGCTCATCTTCCTCCTGATATAAAGGTGTCTTCTGAAATTTGGGATGTGGATTTTCTGTCTTTTCTAACAGAGCTTTTCTTATTTTGCTAAGCATCTGCTCTTTGCTGCTGCTATTTTTAACATTCATTCGGTGGAATTGATAAAAAATACAGCGCTTCTTTTCAGAAGCGCTGTAGAATTAAAAATTTATGTGTTTGGATTATCCTCTTCTTTAATACCTACTTTTGGTTCTGCGCTGCTCGCCTCTTCAGGTAACACATCTAATGGAAGATCTGTTTGCGGAACACCGCCACCATCTCCACTATTCACAAACTCATCATACGTTGTTTTTGTATCAAAAGGGCGTTTTCCCAATATTTCTTCCAGATCACTTTGAAATAAGATTTCCTTCTCTAATAGTTTTTCGGCAATCGCAACTAAACCTTCTTGTTTATCTAACAATAACTGTTTTGTTCTTGCATAAACGTCAGTAATTAAATTACGTACCTCAGAATCAATTAACTCTGCCGTTTTGTCAGAATAAGGTTTATGAAATTGTTCAGATCCGTCACGGAATGAAACATTACCAACCTTATCATTCATACCATAGATAGCAACCATAGCATATGCTAATTTTGTGATTCTTTCCAAATCATTTTGTGCACCAGTAGATATACGTCCAAATGTAATATCTTCAGCTACACGGCCACCCATCGTCATACACAAACTATCAACTAACTGCTCAGTAGTATATAAAAACTGTTCCCTTGGTAAATACTGCGCATATCCCAGTGCAGCAACTCCACGAGGCACGATAGACACTTTCACCAATGGATCAGCATGCTCTAAGAACCAACCTGCAATCGCATGGCCGGCCTCATGGTAAGCAACAATTTTCTTCTCTTCTGGTGAAATGATTTTATTTTTTTTCTCAAGACCTCCAATAACACGATCTACCGCATCTTGAAAATCTTGCATATCAATCTCTGTCTTATTCTTACGTGCTGCAATTAAAGCCGCCTCATTACAAACATTGGCAATCTCTGCACCAGCAAATCCCGGAGTTTGTGCAGACAGTTTTTTAGCATCAACTTCTTCCGATAACTTTAATGGTTTCAAGTGAACTTTAAAAATATGCTCACGACCGATTAAATCGGGTTTATCAATAGAAACCTGTCTATCAAAACGTCCTGGACGCAACAATGCACTATCTAATACATCAATACGGTTGGTCGCTGCTAAAATAATAACTCCTGAATCCGTTCCAAAACCATCCATCTCAACAAGAAGCTGATTTAGAGTATTTTCACGTTCATCATTACCACCCATCATGGAGTTTTTACCACGTGCACGGCCTATAGCATCAATCTCATCGATAAAGATGATACATGGTGCTTTTTCCTTTGCCTGCTTAAACAAATCACGAACACGAGAAGCACCGACACCCACAAACATCTCAACAAAATCAGAACCTGATAAAGAGAAGAAAGGAACTTGTGCTTCACCTGCCACAGCTTTCGCAAGTAACGTTTTACCGGTTCCCGGAGGGCCAACTAATAATGCTCCTTTAGGAATTTTACCACCTAAATTTGTGTATTTGCGTGGGTTTTTCAAGAAATCCACAATTTCCATTACTTCTTGTTTGGCTTCTTCTAAACCTGCAACATCATTAAAAGTAATATTAATGGAAGACTCTTTATCAAACAGCTGTGCTTTAGATTTACCAATATTAAATATCTGACCGCCACCACCAGCGCCACCACCATTCATACGACGCATCAAGAATAACCATAATAATACCATCACAACAAGTGGTAAAATAAAGGTCACAAAATAATTAGCCCATGGGTTAGAACGATCTTCATAACTTACACTTAATCGCGGCGTACCTGCAGGAAGATTTTCTTGCGCCGCTTTTAAGTTTGAAGCTAAAATATCAGCCGAAGCTTCAGTAAAGTAATATTGAGGGCCTACTTCAGGGTTCAATGACAATGCATTTGCTCCTGGAGCCACATTTTTATATTTTTCATCTTTTAAACGATCTTTCTTGATATAAACATCAATATGTACAAGATCATTTTTCTTAGTACCTTCTAATCTTTCTACATCACCTGTTGGTAAAATGGTAGATTCAAATTCACTGTACGTGATTTTTTAGCCGAATTATCACTAAAAACGTATTGTAGGGCAAAAAAAACCAATATCAAAGCAAAACTAAGCCACATGACATTAAACTTGGGCGGTTTTGGGGTTATTTTACCAGTTGGTATTTTCTTCATTCTTTCTTATTTATATCGTTTTAATTCTATTTTTTCTATCTTAATTAAGCACTTTGAAAGTCTTGAATTTGAGCGTCACCCCATAAATCCTCGATCGCATAGAGTGCCCTTTTTTCTTTCTTGAAGATATGAACAACTACATCTACAAAGTCAAGGATCAACCATTCGCCAAGACTCTGGCCTTCTTTATATTGTGGATCTTGACCAAATGTTTTATAGACTTCATCTTCTACACTTTTCGCAATTGCTTGCGCTTGAATATGGGAATCTGCATGACAAATTACAAAATAATCGGAAACAGAACTGTTAATATTTCTCAAATCCAATCGCACTATTTCATTTGCTTTCTTCTCTTGCATTCCATATACCACCACCTCTGACAGTCGTGTTGACAATTCTGAACTTTTATTTTTATCCATTAAAAAAAATTATAGTTTTGACTATTGTATACAATTAAAAAATTATCACCTTGCAAAATAACACATTTTCAGGACTTATTATCGGTCAAAATGTAATTACTGTCGATCGAGTGGCATCCACAAATGATTATTTTAAAGAAAACTTGTCAAAATTCAAGCCACAGGACGAAGGTTCTGCCATTTTAGCAGTAGAACAATTCGCGGGGAAGGGGCAGAGGGGTAACATTTGGAAAAGCGAACCTGGTAAAAATATCATTACATCAATCCTCATTTACCCGCATTTTTTAAGAATAGATCAACAATTTACCTTATCGTGCGCCATATGTCTCGGAATATTTAACTGGTTAAAAACAAAAACAGACCAAAAAGTGCAAATCAAATGGCCAAATGATATTTATGTTAATGACCACAAAATAATAGGTGTACTAATTGAGAACACGATAAAAGGAAATAAAATCGCAACAAGTATTATTGGGATCGGTATTAATATAAATCAAACTTCATTTGGCGATACCCAACATATTACCTCACTAAAATCGATCAGCAAACAAGAAGAACCCTATCACATACAATCGCTAGCGACAGAACTTTATCAATTTTTAGATATAGAATACAAACGGTTAAAAAACCAGGATCAAGATCAGCAACTATTAGCATTCAATCAAAATCTTTTTAGAAGAAATGAGATGAAAAAATATATGGTCAATGAAACAGAAATTGAAGGGAAAATAATACAAGTACTTTCAAATGGCCTATTACAGGTTCAAATCGCAAATGAAATAAAAGAGTTCAATCTCCAAGAGATTAAATATATCCTTTAAGCAACAAAATATTTACCCTGCTCCGATAAATATATTGGACCAAAAAAGTAAATTTGCTAAAAGAAATTAAACTTTAGCTATTTTCTACGGTCTTAATAGCAAGAGCATGATTTGTAAAGAAAGTTTTTAATATTAAAACATTCTGAAGAGACCATCAATGCCTATCGTTTACTAAAATCAATAAATATGCTAATGTTAGCTTTGTAACAATAAAAAAACAAATATATTCCATGAAAAAATTAACATTATTAATAGCAGTACTATTTTTTGCTATTTCAGGAGCAGTAGCTCAAATCCACGATCCTGTTAAATGGACTGTTGCTTCAAAAAAATTAAATGATAAGGAAGCAGTTATCTTTATCAAAGCCACTATTCAAGACGGTTGGCACATTTATTCTCAAAATGTCGGTGAAAATGGCCCTATACCAACCTCATTTACATTTCCTGCATCTAAAGATTATACACTAAATGGTAAAACAGCTGAACCTAAAGCAGCAACAAAATACGAAGAGGTCTTTAAAATGAATGTAGGCTACTTTAAAAAAGAGGTGATTTTTCAGCAAAAAGTAAAATTAAATAAAGGAACAACAACTGTAAAAGGAAGTGTAGAATACCAAGCTTGCGATAAAACACAATGTCTTCCACCAACAGATTACGCATTTTCTGTAGCAATCAAGTAAAAAAATAACAGCATATATATGCACAAAACGCTATTCAGCTAACTCATTATGGTTAGTTGAATAGCGTTTTCTTATTAGCGTGCGAATCCAAAATCACTTCATGAAATGTTAATTTTCTGCGATTTATTATAAGTACGCCTGTGATGACGAATAAATGCCTGTAAGATTACCTTTAGATAGTAAAATTGACTTTACAACTACTAAACAATAAGGTGATTCTCAATGTCTTTTTTTAATTTTACAAATTATCTTAGAACTCTATATATAATGGCTAAAAAGAAACTATTTTTAATCTACTTCGTTATTTTCAGTTTATTTATTCCTGTTCTTTCTTTTGCAACAGCACAAGACTCTTTACTTAGTGTAGAAGGAATCGAATTTTCAGAATCTGCTGATACAACATCCCCTGTTGAAGTGACAGAGGATTTGGTTTTCTCTGAAAGTCCTGATACCCTCAGTCAGGATACAACTAAAGCCCTGACGCAAACAGCAATTGATCAAGTTCCCGAAGAAAAAAAATCACTTTGGGGTATTTTCATCGCAGGTTTAGTAGGAGGTTTTATGGCATTATTGATGCCTTGTATCTTTCCGATGTTACCGTTGACTGTCAGTTTCTTTACAAAACAATCAGGATCAAGAGCCAGTGGAGTAAGTAAAGCTTTACTATATGGATTATTTATCATCATTATCTATGTTGCACTGGGTATGATCATTACTATTTTATTTGGTTCTGATGCTCTTAATGCACTTTCTACAAATGGTATCTTTAACTTCTTATTCTTCCTTCTACTAGTCGTCTTTGCAGCATCATTTTTGGTGCATTTGAAATCACGCTACCAAGTTCATTTGTCAATAAAATGGATGCAAAATCAGACAAAGGTGGTTTGGTAGGTCTATTTTTCATGGCATTTAGCCTTTCTTTAGTTTCCTTTTCCTGTACGGGACCTATTATAGGTACGTTGTTGGTGGAAGCGGCCTCTAAAGGCGAGCGCTTAGGACCAGCAATCGGTATGCTTGGTTTTTCTATTTCTTTAGCAATTCCATTTGCATTATTCGCAATGTTCCCTTCATTATTAAAATCCCTTCCAAAATCAGGAGGCTGGTTAAATAGTGTAAAAGTCGTCCTCGGATTTTTGGAGTTAGCCTTAGCATTAAAATTCTTATCAAATGTTGATCTTGCCTACCATTGGAATTGGTTTGATCGTGAGGTGTTCCTTTCCTTATGGATCGTTATTTTCGGTTTAATGGGTCTCTATCTGATTGGTAAAATTAAGTTTTCTCATGATAGTGAGCTCAAATTCTTATCCGTACCACGTACATTTTTAGCGATAACTGTCTTTGCTTTTGTGATGTACATGATACCGGGACTATGGGGAGCTCCTTTGAAATCTATATCCGCATTTTTACCACCATCTGCAACTCAGGATTTTGATTTATCTGCAGGAATAGCAAGTGCTCCGGCACACTCGGATGGTAAAGTGAAAAATATGCGGAGATATTCCATAAACGTGGTACTCCTAAAGGATTTGATCCTTACTATGACTACGACCAAGCATTAGAAACTGCTAAAGAATTGAACAAACCAGTTCTAATTGATTTTACAGGATGGAATTGCGTTAATTGCAGACAGATGGAGGCAAACGTCTGGACAGATCCTAAGGTGGCAAAATTATTAAAAGAAGGTTTTGTAATGGCAGAGCTATTTGTGGATGACCGTACTGAATTACCTAAAGAAGAACAAATTATTTCAACTTATTCAGGAAAGAGAATCAAGAATATCGGAAACAAAAATTCAGATTTTCAAGCTTCGAAATTTAATAGTAATTCACAGCCTCTTTATGTGATTGTCGATACGCAAGGAAACGTTTTGGTTCCACCTTCAGGAGCAAATTACGATCCTGTTGCCTATGCGCAATACTTACAAAGTGGTATAGATGCGTTCCATGCAAGAAAATAAAGACTCCATGGGGCGTTGATTTTGTTGAATCGAATCCATTACGAGCAAAGAATAAAAGCAATCGCAACTTATTTGGGTGATCAATTTACAAATAGATAACCCAAATAAGTTGTTTTTTTCATTCAACTGGTTTATATTGCAAACCGAAATACGATTTATTAAGTTTGAATTATGAGTAATATTAAAAATATAGCAGTATTAACTTCTGGAGGAGATGCTCCAGGAATGAATGCTGCCATTCGCGCGGTAGTTAGAGCAGGTATATATAATGGTTTAAATGTTTTTGGTGTTAAAAGAGGATATGACGGCTTGGTCAGTGGCGATATGTATGCTATGGACGTTAAATCTGTCGCTAACATCATACAACGTGGTGGCACCATTTTAAAAACAGCAAGAAGTGATGAATTCAGAACTATTGAAGGTCGTCAGAAAGCTTATGAAAATGTAAAAGCAGCTGGTATTGATGCTCTTGTTGTCATTGGTGGCGATGGAACTTTTACAGGTGCATCCAAATTTCTAGAGGAATTTGATATTCCTATCATCGGTCTTCCAGGTACAATTGACAATGACCTTGCTGGTACTGACTTTACAATAGGTTACGACACGGCTATAAATACCGTTATACAGGCTGTTGACAAAATTAGAGATACAGCAGAATCTCATGACCGTCTTTTTGTAATTGAAGTGATGGGTAGAGATTCGGGATTGATTGCGTTAAGATCGGGTATCAGCACAGGTGCTGAAGCCGTTTTAATCCCTGAGTTTAATGTGGATTACGACGCCATCATGAAACGCTTAGATAAAACACGCAAAAGCAAATCTTCACGTATCATCATTGTTGCCGAAGGCGATTCGGAAGGTGGAATGGTTGTGTCAGAAAGAATCAAAGCAAACTTTCCTAAATATGATGTTCGTTTATCGATATTAGGTCATATACAACGTGGCGGAAGCCCAACTTGTATGGATAGAGTATTGGCCAGTAGATTAGGTGTTGCAGCTGTAGAGGCCCTGCTAGAGGGTCGCAAAGGTGAATGGTGGGTTTAGTTCATGGCGAAATACAATTTATATCGTTCAAAAAAGCAATTAAACACATTGATTCAATCAATCAGGATTTATTAAGAATAGTTGAAATTCTATCCTTATAAAAAATAACAACATAAAAAACCGGGATTAAAACATTAACCCCGGTTTTTTATTTCCTTAACACTTATAAACGCCAAGATTTATATTGATTTATCAAACCATTTGTCGACGAATCATGCGTCGTAATGATATCTTCTGACTCTAATTCTGGTAAAATTTGACCCGCAAGCTGCTTCCCTAATTCTACCCCCCATTGATCAAAACTGAAGACATTCCAGATAATGCCCTGTACAAATATTTTATGCTCATAAAGTGCAACCAAAGTACCCAAAGAACGTGGTGTTACTTTTTTAAGCAAAATAGAGTTACTCGGTCTATTTCCTTCAAACACCTTAAATGCTTTCAGCTTTTCAATTTCTTCTTCCGATTTACCCGCTGCCTTTAGTTCAGCAACAACAACTTCCTCAGATTTTCCATTCATCAATGCTTCTGTTTGCGCAAAAAATTAGAAAGTAACATCTGATGATGCTTGCCTATAGGGTTTAAGCTAATGGCAGGTGCAATAAAATCACAAGGGATTAATTTAGTTCCTTGATGTATCAGTTGATAAAAAGCGTGCTGTCCATTTGTACCAGGCTCACCCCAGATAATTGGACCTGTTTGATAATCCACAGCTTTACCGTTACGATCCACACACTTACCATTACTCTCCATATCTCCCTGTTGGAAATACGCCGCGAAACGATGTAAATATTGATCATATGGTAAGATCGCGTGACTTTCTGCTTCAAAAAAGTTATTATACCATATACCCAACAAAGCTAGAGTAACCGGAATATTCTCTTCAAAAGCTGCTGTTCTAAAATGCTCATCGGCCTCAAATGCGCCCGTTAATAATTCTTTGAAATGATCAAAACCAACAGCTAAGCTGATCGATAAACCGATCGCAGACCATAGGGAGTAACGTCCACCAACCCAATCCCAGAATTGAAACATATTTTTAGTGTCGATACCAAATGCGGCAACAGCAGCGGTATTCGTGCTCAAAGCAGCAAAATGCTTCGCAACATCGGTCTGTTGTGCTCCACTTGTCAAGAACCAATCTCGAGCAGTATTCGCATTTGCCATCGTTTCCTGTGTTGTAAAAGTTTTGATGCAATCAGGAATAAGGTTGTCTCTGGATCAAGGTTTTTAATAGCCTCGGCAATATGTGTTCCATCCACATTAGATACAAAATGCATATTTAAATGTGTGCGATAAGCCTTTAAAGCCTCCGTCACCATTACTGGACCTAAATCAGATCCTCCGATACCAACATTCACCACATCGGTAATGGTTTTTCCAGTATAGCCTTTCCATTCACCAGATAGAATGCGGTTTGTGAATGACTCCATCTGTGCCAAAACAGCATTTACATCTTTCATGATGTCTTGACCATCAACAAATATTGCTTTTCCAGATTGATTGCGCAAAGCCGTATGCAATACCTGACGGCCTTCTGTTTCATTGATTTTCTCACCCTGAAACATTGCTTCTATGGCTTCGCTTAATTGGCACTCTTTTGCCAACTGGCGTAACAAAGCTAACGTCTCATCGTTCACTCTATTTTTTGAATAATCTAAGAGCAAATCATTAAATTCAATACTATATTTCTCAAATCTAAAATCATCTGCAGCAAATAAATCTTTCAAGCTATGCTGGTTTATACTAATATAATGATCGGCTAAATAGCGGTAAGCCGCTGTCTGAGTAAAATCTATTTTTGGTAACATATTTTTCTATTTTAATCAAACTTAGATAAATTTGTTTTATTTACAATGTTAATTGTACCATATCTATAAACAAAGTTATCGATTTCTCCTCTTCCATTAAAAACTGTACTATTGAGGAAATATAAAAATTTATCCCGATCACTGAAGTTCATATCGCAGCTTTTTGGGCATTTCCTATAGAAAGCCGTATCTTTGTTATTATGACCAAAGAACAAATTCAAGATTTGAGGGATCGTGTAACTTCCCTGAGGAGGCATCTTTGACATCGATGTCAAAAAAGAACTGCTAGAAAAAGACCAAGAAATTACCTTACAGCCTAATTTTTGGGACGACTCAAAAGCTGCAGAAAAAATATTACAGTCTATCAAAGTACAGAAGGTATGGACGGATCACTTTGATTCGGTCGCCGCAGCTGTCGATGATACGGGTGTATTATATGAATTCTATCAAGCCGGCGACGCTACGGAAGCGGAGCTCAATGAACAGTATCATATTGCTTTAGAAGCGGTGGAAGAATTAGAATTCAAGAACATGCTAAGCGCCGAAGAAGATCAGTTAGACGCCATTCTGCAGATTACTGCTGGAGCCGGCGGAACAGAAAGTTGTGACTGGGCGGCCATGTTGATGCGTATGTATATCATGTGGGGTGAGAAAAATGGTTATAAAGTAACTGAACAGGATTCGCAAGAAGGAGAAGTTGCAGGAATAAAAACTGTCACGCTCCAAATTTCCGGAGATTTTGCATATGGTTATCTAAAAGGTGAAAATGGTGTACACCGTTTAGTTCGTATTTCGCCCTTTGATTCAAACGGCAAGCGTCATACTTCATTTGCCTCTGTTTATGTCTACCCTTTAATTGACAACAACATTGAAATCGAGGTCAAAGATTCTGAAATTGAGTGGGATACTTTCCGTGCAGGTGGTGCTGGAGGTCAAAACGTAAATAAAGTAGAAACTGCAGTACGATTACACCATAAGCCAACTGGTATTATCATTAAAAATCAGGAATCTAGATCACAATTACAAAATAAAGAAAATGCCTTTCGACTTTTGAAATCACAACTGTATGAAATCGAAATGCGGAAACGCCAAGAGGCAACGGACGCAATCGAGGGTAATAAAAAGAAAATCGAGTGGGGATCTCAAATAAGAAACTATGTATTACATCCCTATAAATTAATTAAAGATTTAAGAACCAATTACGAAACCTCTAATACACAATCTGTGCTAGATGGTGACTTGGACGAATTCTTAAAAGCCTATTTAATGGAATTTGGAGGTTAAGCAGATTTCAAACGAAAAGAGCAAAGATTTTAAAGTCTTTGCTCTTTTTTATTTTAAAATGAGTTTTTCCACATCATAGACTCCACAGGCTTGGTCGTCTTGGTATTATATTTTGCATTTCCCTTTGTATTATAAAGAGTTTCCACCTCTCCCTCAACTACGAAATAAATAAGTTGTCCTATTGGCATTCCTGCGTAGATGCGAACAGGCTGTGCACATGAAATTTCCAATGTCCACGTATTACAAAATCCAACATCACCCTTTCCAGCAGTAGCATGAATATCGATACCTAAACGACCCGTACTCGATTTTCCTTCTAAGAAGGGAACATGTTTATGCGTTTCGGTATATTCTAACGTAACCCCGAGGTATAATGTATTAGGCTCTAAAACAAATCCCTCTTCCGGAATTTCAAAATGATCAATCTCATTATGATGTTTCGCATCCAAAACACGGTTTTTATAGGTCGCCAGATGTTTACCTAAGTGAACATCGTACGAGTTTGTCCCCAAGCATTTACGATCATATGGTTCAATAACGATATTGCCATTTTCTATTTCTTCTAGTATACGTTTATCCGATAAAATCATGATTATTCAATATTTGTATAGGTTAAAGCTGACTCCCAATCGTTTAGAAAAGTGAACAGCAACCATTTTTTTCAAAAATACGGTAATCGTTGATATTTTACAGCATTTCCTAATATTTCTTATGGAAATATTAGGAATTAATTTTTATCATACTTCTTCAGGTCATAGTAAGTTCATATCAAAAAATAAAGCTGAAAAACCGCTTATTTACAGACGAAGCTCCTTTTAAATGAAAACAAATTTAACTAAGTTTGATTATGAGCTTAGTATACCTACGAGAATTGGATCAGCATACCAAATTTGCAATTTGGCGTATTGAAGAAGATGAACAAACATTGTCTAATCAACTGCAATTAGACGCGCTAGAAGAACAGAAACTCATCAGCCTATCCAATGGTAAACGTCGTTTACATTGGCTCGCTACACGCGTCCTTTTACGCACGTTATTAAACACGACTGCTTATATTGATTGTCCTTCTGATGCAAATGGAAAACCATACCTAGCTAATTTTCCTCAAAAAATATCACTCACTCATTCTTTTGATTATGCAGGAGCGATCATCAGTTCGGTGGGCGAGGTAGGTATTGATATGGAGCTTATCAAATCCAAAGTGGAGCGCATTGCACATAAATTCTTAAAAGAAGAAGAACTGGACTTTATCACCTCAGGCGAAAACCGTATAGCGCAGCTCTATGCTTGTTGGAGTGCTAAAGAGGCTGTGTATAAATTGCAGGGTAATAGTGGCGTCTCCTTTCTACATAATATGACCATTGCTCCTTTTCAATATCAGGATGAAGGAATTTTGAAATTACATTTAAAAAGTGAATATCACGATTGTCACTTCGATGTTCATTATGAGAAGTTCAATGCGTATTTACTAGCTTATGTGGTCGAATAAGCTTGATTTATTCTCAAATAAAGACCTTGTAAAAAAATAATTTTATTCAAATTCAAAGAGTTACGTAAAAGGGGCCACATTTATTTTGCAAGAGTAAAAAATGCGCTTATCTTTGCATCACATTAATAAACAAATGGCCCGTTCGTCTAGGGGTTAGGACGTTAGATTTTCATTCTAGAAACAGGGGTTCGATTCCCCTACGGGCTACGAAAAGCGACTTCAAAAGAGTCGCTTTTTTATTGATCAAAATTTGAGATGCAAATAATGCCACACCTCCCTCATGATAAGATTGCGTAAAACATCTTATCTTTATGCAGTTTCTTAAATAATATTTTTTCAAATTAATGAACATAAAATCTTTCCTAACCCTATTTGCGCTCATCATCTGTTATCGAGCAGTTGCTCAAAAACCAGCGATAAGCCACATTGTTACGCATAACCGTGCAACTATTATTTGCGATCCTATTAAAGGAGAAAATCCATACCCTGCATGGGGTCTATTTCCCAAAACAGATGCCTCCATCAGAAAAATAACCATGCACGTTACTCTTGGAAGCCCCGATAGCCTTCATACTGCCCACTGGGATTATTTAGATCATATTATATTGCGTCGCAAAGGCGGTGCAAACGCTCCTGAACTTTCCTATGAACTGGGTAGAATGCTCACGCCATATGGAAGTATTTACAACAAAGGATGGAATTGGAAATGGCAGGTCGATGTCACAGACTTCGCCCCGTTTCTCCGAGATAGTGTGGAAATTGTATATGTGCATTCAGGCTTTGAAGATAAAACAGTCGGTTGGGCGCTTACGATAGATTTTGAAATCTTATCAGGTCCTCCCGTTGTTACACCACTTGGTATAAAACCTTTATGGAATAAGGCCTATAAATATGGAGATCCCAACGAGAAGATTGAGGATAATCTTTTACCGGTAAATTATAATTCTACAGCTGGAGCGGCATTAAGCAGAATACGCATACAGCACACCGGTCACGGTATGGACAAACCACGTGGATGTAGTGAGTTTTGCAGCCGCTGGCGCGAAATTTCTGTGGACGGAAAAATCGTTGATAAACGTGATATGTGGAAAAAATGTGGCGACAACCCGCTCTACCCACAAGGTGGTACCTGGATATTTGACCGCGCGTACTGGTGTCCCGGAGACCTACAACAACCTGATGTGATCGATGTATGGACAAAGCCAGGTAGTCATCAAGTCTCTTTATTAATGGAACCTTATACAGCCACCGACAACATACAGGCTGCTGAAAATATAGCGGCATATTTGTTTGAGTACACCGCCCCGAATCAAAAAACAGATGTCGCTGTGGAAGCTATAATGGTCCCCAATGATGAACAACGATTTTCCCGTTTAAATCCGGCTAGCTCAGACCCTCGTATAATGTTTAGAAACTTAGGATCAGACCCTGTTCGTTCACTAACTATTGTATATGGAACACAGGGTTTTCCGACTAAAACATTCCATTGGAAAGGAAATCTTCCTTTCAATCAAGTTGCCGAAGTGATACTCCCCGGTGAGATTCAGGAAAAAGATGGCGAAAATCTATTTCTTGTCACGCTTAATCAACCCAACGGAAAGAAAGATGCTTGGTCCGGAGACAATAACATGCAAACGACCTTTACTGCTGCACAGAAATTTCCAGCAACTTTTGTCCTACAATTATTAACGAATAATAAGCCTAAAGACAACAGTATTTTCCTTTTAAATGCTAAACAAGATACGATCTTTCAAAAAACCGCGGCGCAATTAGAACCTGTAACCCTATACACTGATACGATACGCCTCTCGGAAGGTAAACATTCACTACGTCTTGTCGATACTGCAGGCAATGGGTTACAATTCTGGGCACAGCCGGCAAATGGAGATGGTCATCTTCGCATATTTGATCTGAAAGGAAATTTGATCCATGCATTCGAAAGCGATTGTGGGACCGGTGAAATGTTCAGTTTCAATGCTGTGAAGGGGTTAGAATTCAATACCACAACAGGCAGATACGCATTTTCTCTCTATCCACGATCAGTAGTGGACCACACGCAATTGAATGTCGTATCGAATAAAGCAAGCGATATGACCGTTCAGATCACTGTGGATGGCACCGTATGGCAGAAACATGAGTATAAAGCTATTAAAAATGCCACATTCGACTATGATCTTAAACACCTCCCTGCAGGAAGAATAATTGTGGAAGCCTTTATGGATGGAATTAGCCAATTTAAAGGCCGCATCAACAAAAGATAATAGTAGGAAAGTAGTTACAATCTTCAACTTCTCCCTCTAAAAAAAGCGACCTAACCGTCGCTTTTTTTAGAGGGTATATACTTTCATAACATTTTGTATTACTCTTTGCTAAGTCAAATATTCGTTCACAACTTTAAATATGCAATTAACTCTCTTGCGGCTGCCCCTCCAGCACGATTAGCTCCAATTGTAGAAGCTGACGGACCATACCCTGTTAAGTGAATGCGTGGATCCTTTGTAACCTGCGTGGCCAGTCTTCCTGATAGCTCGATACCGCCCTTATCGTTGATCAGACTTAGTGGAGCAAGGTGATCCAGAGTATGCTTAAAACCTGTATTCCAAAAAATAACAGCAGCATCTAAAGTCGTCCCATCTTCCCATCTTACACCTGTTTCGGTAATCTCTTTAAACATTGGCTTACGATCCAGAACACCATCACGTAACATTTTTTCAATAGCTGGTGTAAGAGGCAAGCCTGTGACCGATACAACCGAGTTTGGAGCCAAACCTTCACGTACTCTTTTTTCTACGAGAGCAACAGCCTCCCTTCCCGCATCGGGAGTGAATTCATCTTTTCTAAAATTTACGGGTTTACGGGTTACCCATGTGGTCTGGGTAACCTGAGAAATTTCACCCAGTAGTTGAATGGCTGAAATTCCACCACCTATAACGATAACATGCTTTCCAACAAACTCATCCGAATTTATATATTCTCCAGTGTGCAACTGTCTTCCTTTAAACTTTTCCCACCCCGGATACTTAGGACAATTGGGAGTTTTCCAGGTTCCGGTTGCATTTATCAATCCGCGAGCACTAAATTGAATACCATTCGTATGTATCATAAATCGTCCATTACGCGCTGTTACTTCACTCACCCGAACAGGACGAATAATCGGAAGTTCAAACTTTTTTTCATACAGCTCGTAATATTTCGGAATAGCGGTATTCGCTTTCAGTGTAGTATCCGTGGTATCCACGGCATCTGAAAATCCCATTCCTGGGAGATCATTAATCCCATTAACATTATCAAGCGTTAACGAATCCCAGCGATGTTGCCAAGCGCCACCTGCAGCAAACTCATCATCCAAAACGACAAAACCTTTTCCAGGTTCGATTCCTACTTTTTTCAGATAATAGGCCGCAGACAAACCCGCCTGCCCTGCACCAATAACAACAATATCTACCTTGTAGAAAAAATCGGGACGCGTATTTTTTAGTGTTTTATAAGCTTCCATTTTGATTATTTTTGATATAATTCGGTCACTTTAGCCATTTTTGGGCTCATGTAAAATAGAATATTTAATTTTTTGGGACAAATTTCATCACTACTATCATACCGTAAAACCAGGTTATCATTCCTAGAAAAGAGACTATAAGTATAAATTAAGAACGCCTTTAATTTCATGAAACCTTCATTTCGCGCTATGGCGGAAAGAATCTCCAGAATGTCTGGGTCATTTCGCGCTATGGCGAAATCGTTTCGACAACCGTCTTATTCATTTCCCCGCGTGGCAAAATCATTTCGACAACCGTCTGTGTCATTTCCCCAAGTGGCGAAATCTTTTCGACCTATGTCTGTGTAAGTTCCCCACGTAGCAGAATCATTTCGTCCTATGCCGAAAGCTTGCCGCCATAGTGCGAAGACACGCTCCCGTTGCGCAATAACGTTTAGATCAACATCGATCTCGACCACCTTCAAGACGCTATCGGCCATCTCTACCTTGGCGCCAACTTGCCATCCTTGCATCTTTCAAATAACCTTGGCTTCTATTTGTTGAGATACGACAGCATGGTCATCATGGTCATACCTGTCAATACACGATACCGCGACGCTATATGCCTATAAAACAAATGTCCACAGAAGAGAAGAAAAATACTGCTCCAGCTATCATCATTCAGTTATCCATCAAACAAAGACTAATCATCCAAGCAAACGTCTTATGAACTACAGGCAAGGCAATGATTAGTTTGGTAGCAGACGGGATGGATAGAATGATGTGAGACGATGATCAATAAATATAATAGCTTAAAACGCGATATGAAGAAGCAAATAATAACTAGAAGTTTGGCTTTCTCTTGGTTAAAAAGGCATCAACACCTTCTTTAAAATCACGCGTTACAAAA